>SKIJ01000040.1 GCA_007116495.1 Cryomorphaceae bacterium
GGCATAAACCAAACGCAAACCGGAATTCACCCCTCTCCCCTTTAATGATTTACATGCTATCTTTTTAACCTTAATGACACAGGTTTCCAAGCCCAGATTATCAATGCGATAACTAAACGGTGGTCTTTCATTGGGTGTCACTTCCAACACCTTTTTTATCACCTTTAAATCGTCATTCAGCGTTCGGTATTTTTTCAAAAGGGTTTTCAAGTCCTTTTGAAATTCGGCTAACGCATCAAAGGTCATTGCTCTTCAATTTCATCTCCATAGTTTCTTACAGTGAATGGAGCTTCCCTGTAAAAAGCCAATTCGTAATTTATCTCTTCGCCTTCCTTTGAAGCCAACCAGGGCAAATCTTTATGAGAATAACTGCTGATTGCCTTAGCAGACCAATCGCTTAATTGATCAATAACCCTGTCAATAACTTCTTTTTCGCTCGCCTTTAGTTCGGTTAAGTCGGCTTTTTCCAGAGGAAGATATCGGGTTTGTGGATATCCGTGATAGTCTGTTTTCACCCGTTGCAGCAGTCCCTTTTTAATCATCTGGTCAATAATAACATCCAACTGTTGAGGCACGGGCCCATAAGGCAACTTTCGGTACTTAGCACCGGTCAAATGCTCCTCGTACATTTCGTAATAATTGAAGTCGGAGAAATAGAGCAACTTATAGAGAACCGTTTCCCCAACGTTTGGCTTGCCGGCGCATTTCTCAAGTATGTACAGTAAGACATTTTTAAACTTATCGACCTTTAACTTTGGCACAGAAATACGCTCTTCAACCGTCTTTGCCTTTGTATCATCTTTGACAATAACCCCTTGATTTACAGCAAAATTTTTAGACATAAAATCATCCAGAGAAAACCCCAAAATCATAGATAATTTTTGCAACTCAAAAACATCAACACTCCTGTTTCCCAACTCCATCTGGGTTAAAGACGGTCTAGATATTTCGACCTTTTTTGCCAATTCCTCTTGGGACAACCCCTTCATTTTCCGAAGTTCAGCTATCCTTTGACCTATTTGCTTTTTGGACAATGTTGTATTCATCTCAATTTTGAGCTTACTTGTTTAACGATACAAAGATAAAATATATGTTTTAATTTTGAACATTAATATGTTTTAATATAAAACATTTTAGATGCGTTAGATATTCCTAAGCATATCGCCTCCAGTTTGGCTTTGCAATCCTTCGTCGCCACAGCAAAAAAAAACAAAGCACGCTCACCACTTTTAATTTCTGGTTTTGGCGTGTTTCACACCGTCAGGGATTGACGAATCCGCGTTCTACTCCACTGTTATCCTCTACCTCATTCAGGATTTGACATTCATTGTGCACTTACAAGCCCAGAAAGGGCCAATAAAGTAGCAAGGCGGCAGCACTCCGCACAAAAAAACACCACCTCTCATATAATTGCAGAATATTTATCGCATTGGCTGTGTGATTCAAAAAAATGAAGTATCTTTGCAGCCCAAAAATTTAACCCATTTACTCATGTACGCAATTGTAGAAATAGCAGGGCATCAGTACAAAGTACGCAAAGATCAACAGCTTTACGTCAATCGTATGCCGCAAGCAGAGGGCGAGAGTGTGAAACTCGACCGTGTGATGCTGGTAGACAACGACGGAAAGGTTTCTGTTGGCGCCCCGGTTATAGACGGTGCAAGCATCGACGCTAAAGTCGTTTCGCACCTGAAAGCAGACAAGGTGATTGTCTTTAAGAAAAAACGCCGCAAGGGATACCAAAAAAGCAATGGCCACCGCCAGCACATTTCCCTTTTGGAAATCACCAACATCAACGTTTAATCGCAAAAATCCAACGATATGGCTCACAAAAAAGGTGTCGGTAGTTCGAAAAACGGACGCGAATCAGAAAGCAAACGCCTCGGCGTAAAAATCTTTGGAGGACAAGGCTGTATCGCCGGGAACATCATTGTTCGCCAGCGCGGTACCCGTCACAACCCAGGTAAAAACGTGGGTATTGGTAAAGATCACACCCTTTACGCGCAAATTGACGGTAAAGTTGTTTTCCAGAAAAAACGCGACAACAAGTCGTACGTTTCCGTAGAGCCCATTCAGGCCTAACGAACCGACGTAAAACACATCAAATAAGGCCGCTTCCTCCGGGTAAGTCGGCCTTTTTTTAGTTTAATCACCTCACAATTTGCAGTCTTATGCTCGATATCAAACGCATTCGCGAACACCACACCGAAATCATCGAAGCGCTTCACAAACGCGGCATCGATGCGCATTCTCAAATTGATAACGCACTCAAACTCGACGAACATCGCCGCAGCCTACAAACCAAGCTCGACGATACCTTGGCGCAACTCAATGCGTTATCGAAAAACATCGGCATCCTCTTTCGCGAGAAAAAAATAGACGAAGCCAATGCCGCTAAAGCACAAACCGGTGAGCTGAAAGAACAAGGTAAGCAACTGCAAGAGAAACTAAAAACGGTGGAAGCGGAGCTCAACGCGCAGCTTTTAGATATCCCAAACACGCCCAACGAACTCGTGGTTAGCGGCACCACCGCTGAAGAAAACGAAATCGTGAAAACCCACGGGGATATTCGCGAATGGACAAAGAACATGAAGCCGCACTGGGAATTGGCCGAAACGCATAAACTCATCGATTTTGAGCTTGGCGTTAAGGTGAGCGGATCCGGCTTTCCCTTTTATACCGGTAAGGGCGCCCGACTCCAGCGCGCCCTCATCAATATGTTCATCGACCACAACACCGCTCACGGCTACCAAGAATGCCAAGCTCCGTTATTGGTCAACGAAGCATCCGGTTACGGAACGGGGCAACTACCCGACAAGGAAGGACAGATGTACCATATCACCGAAGATAATCTCTACGCCATTCCCACTGCCGAGGTTCCTCTTACCAATATATTTCGCGACGTCATCATTAAAGAGAATGAGCTTCCTAAAAAAATAACCGGTTATACGCCCTGTTTCCGCAGAGAGGCTGGATCATACGGAAAGGACGTGCGCGGACTCAACCGCTTGCACCAGTTCGACAAGGTCGAGATTGTGTGTGTTGATCGCCCCGACAATTCCTATAACCGTTTGAACGAAATGGTGGAACACGTTGAACAGCTGCTGCAAAAACTTGAACTCCCCTACAGAGTACTGCGTTTATGCGGTGGGGACATGGGCTTTACCGCTGCCATGACCTACGACTTTGAGGTTTACTCAGCCGCCCAGCAGCGCTGGTTAGAGGTTAGCTCCGTTTCCAACTTTGAAACCTTTCAGGCAAATCGGTTAAAACTGCGATACCGTGGCGATGATAAAAAAACCCACCTTTGCCATACGCTTAACGGATCTTCGTTGGCATTGCCCCGCATTGTGGCGTGCTTGCTGGAAAACTTCCAAGACGAAAGCGGCATTGCCATCCCCAAAGCACTGGTCGAATACACCGGTTTTAGTCGAATTGATCTCTAATGGATGAATTGCGAAAGGCCACCGAATAAGCTGGTTTTTCTGTCATTCACTCGAAGCGTCAAACTCGACCGAAACTTAGAACAAAACGTTATAATTAATTGCAGCTGTAAACCTTTGCAGCGACGTGCTTATATTTGTGTTTGAGACTAAATGTAAACATGGCACTTTGCCATTGATACAACGTTTGATTTTTATTCAGGAGTTTTAGATTGTACAATCTGAATATGAATCCAAAAACATTTACACAGCAATTTATATATCATACATGCACATAATGTCAATTACAGCAATTACAAAACGAACAATACGCCCACTGCTTACCATTGTGCTACTGGGAATTTACTCGGCATCGTGTACGTCGGCTGCCGAGCGGAAACGCGAAAACAGTCCCAATGTAGCCAAGCTCGACTCGGTCAAAACGGTTGTTTCGGAGGCCCTTAACGTCATAGAAAACTTTCCCAAAGAAGAAATCATGCTGCAATCTGTAAAAGTTGATGATTTGCAAACGTTTTTTACTGAAACCGAGTACCGCTTCACGCGCGAGCAATATTTGGGTGAAATCGATAAAGTTGTTTCCGCGCAACGAGCCTTTAACAAAGTGTTTGAAGCCCTCCCCTCTCTGCGCGATGAAGCCAACTTGGCGTACGATCAATTGGCCTCGTTGAAAAAGGCATACGTTCAAAAACAAATCACCGACGAAGAGTTTACGGAGTATCTGGAACGCGAAATGGAAGCAGCCCAAATTTTTATGTTTAATTACCACAAGCGCGTCACCCGTGCACTGGAATTCAACGAGGCACTAGATACCATTTTTCCTCAAGCAGAAGCACTGCGTGCACAAGCAATTCAAAACAGTACAACCCCATGATTCGTTGGGTTTCATCGCTAACATTACTCCTCGTCCTTGCATCTACTTATGCGCAGGAAGACAAATTGGCGAATCGATACTACGAGCAGGGCAACTACGAAAAGGCCATCGAGATTTATTTAGACGTCTACAAAAAAAATCCATCGCCTTTTTTCTACCAGCGAATCACGAACAGTTATGTGGCCATCGAAGCCTACAACGACGCAATTTCGTTCGTAAAAAAAGACATCCGCAAACGCCGAGGTGCCTCCACCCTGCAGCAGGTTGATCTCATTTTTCTGCATCGAAAAAATGAAGACCCTAAAGGTGAGAAGAAGCACATCGATCAATTGATGGACTACGTAAAAGAACAGCCGGGCCGCGTGCAAACCGTTGCGCGACTTCTCGGAGACAAAGGTCTTTTTGATGTAGCGCTGCAAGCGTTTGAAACGGCGGAAAAAGCAAACCCCAACATGCGTCTCACCTATCAAAAAGCGCAAATTTATGCCGAGTTGGGAAATTTGGATAAGATGTACGACAGCTACATTGAATTGATTGAAGAAAGCCCCGGATACCTCCCCACTGTGAAGAGTTTGTTCAGTCGGTCGCTAAGCAAAGACCCCAACGATGCTCAAAACGAATACGTCAAGGCATCGCTTATAAAACGCATTCAAAAAGACGGTAATGAAAACCTAGCACAAGTGCTGATTCACGTGTTTATGCACGAGGAGAATTTTTCCGGTGCCTTAAGACAGGCCATTGCACGCGATCGTCGGCGAGGTGGTGATGAAAGTGACATCCTGAGACTCGGAAAGATTAGCGCCGAGAAGAAAGACTTTGAAACGGCCTACCGCGCCTTTGACTACATCATTGAACGTAAACCTTCCTCTCCTTACAGCGAGACTGCAACGGTAGAGCGCATAAAGACGCGTAAAAGTGAACTCGATTACAGTCCCGGTACCCCGTCATCCGACTACGATGAGCTCGCCAAAGACACCCGAGCAATTCTCGACATGAACCAATGGAAACACCCGATGACAGAATTGGCCCTAACCTTGGCCGATATTGAGGCCTTTCAAAGAGGAAATACCAAGGCTGCCATTGATGACCTAAAGCGTCTTGACGAAACACCACGCGTAGCCGAACAAATTCGCATTGAAGGAAAACTTCTTCTCGGCGACATCAACCTTTTTGCGGGCAAATACCTCAATGCGCGTTTGGCTTATGCTCAAGCAGAAAAGATGGCCGGGGATCAACCGTTGGGCGATGAAGCCAAATTTAGAGGCGGAAAAGTTGCCTATTTTCAAGCGGACTTCTCCTATGCCTTAAACACATTTGACGTGCTCAAAAGCAGCACATCGAAGCACACGGCCAACAACGCGATGAAACTCTCCCTGCTCATCCGCGAGAACACCATGCTCGACACCAGCTACGAAGCCATGACGCGCTTTGCTCAAGCCGACCTCAAATACTACCGCAAACGCTACGATGACGCACTGCGGGAACTGCGCTTGTTGAGCAATGACTTTCCCCAGCACAGTCTGCGCGACGAAATATTGTTTTTGAAGGCTAAAATCCTTTTTGATACCCAGCAGTACAGCGCGTCAGCTGAAACTCTAAACGAAATGCTTTCCTTGTTTCCCGACGGCATTCTTGTCGATGACGCACTTCTAATGTTGGGGAAAATATACCTCAATCAATTGGATGATCCGGAAAAAGCCAGTGCACAATTTGAGCAATTGATAACCGTATTTCCTAACAGCTATTATGTAAGCGAAGCTCGAAGACTTTACCGCACCATTCGTGGCGACCTCAACTTTTAAATACCACCAAACATGTACATATACAACGTAACTGTAAACGTAGAAAAACAAATACTGCAAGACTGGTTGACATGGATGAAAACGGAACACATACCTGAAGTGCTTGCCACGGGAATGTTTACCGAATGCATGCTGAACAAAGTAATGGTTGAAGAGGAACAAGGCGAAACCTACGCCCTGCAATACACAGCCAAAGACATGCAAAGCCTCAAGCTCTACCAAGAACTATACGCACCTGATTTAAAACAAAAAACACTGGACAGATTCGGCGACAAGTGCTTAGCATTTAGAACCATCTTACGGGTTGAAGACCGATTTTCACACGACAAATAGACCTTACACCACTATCTTTGCCGCATGCATATAATGGTCAATACCCGTTTATTACTGCCCGGAAAACTCACCGGTGTGGAATGGTTTACCGTTGAAACCCTTAAGCGCCTGGTAAAATGGAATCCCCATGTTCGGTTCACGTTTCTCTTTGACCGAAATTACAGCGATGAATTCATCTTTGGGTCAAATGTAAACCCCGTAATCCTATCGCCGCAGGCACGTCACCCGGTGCTGTGGTATGCGTGGTTTGAGTATGCCGTAAAAAAAGCCATAGACAATCACCAACCAGACGTATTCGTTTCCCCGGACGGATTTTTGTCCCTGAGGGCCAATATCCCTCAAATTGCCGTTATACACGATTTGAATTTCGTGCACAATCCCGAACGATTGCCACGACTCACCGGCGGATACTACAGACATTTTTTTGCCAAATACGCAACCAAAGCCACCCGTATTGCCACCGTATCGGAATACTCCAAAAGTGACATTGCAAATACCTACCACATTTCACCGGAGAAAATTGATGTTGTTTACAACGGCGTCAACGACACATTTCACGTCATTTCGCCAAAACCCATCATAAAAGAATCCAAGGGCAAACCCTACTTCCTTTTCGTGGGATCACTTAATCCCCGTAAAAACATCCTTGGCATGCTCCGTTCGTTTGAGCAATTCAAAGACAACACCGGTCTGCCACACAAATTGGTTATTGTGGGCGATCCCATGTTTAAACTCCCCAAAACCAAAGCATTTTACAGTGAAATGACCCATGCCCAAGACGTCAAATTTGCGGGCAGAAAAGACGGGGACGAACTCAATAAAATGTACAACGGCGCAACAGCACTCTGGTTTGTATCGCACTTTGAAGGATTTGGCATTCCCATCATCGAAGCATTCCGCGCAGGCTGTCCGGTAATCACAGCGACCAACACGTCGATGCCGGAAGTAGCCGGAGACGCTGCACTGCTCAGGGATTCCGGAGACATCGCAGGCATAGTCAACGACATGGCACAGATTGCAACCGATGATCAACTGCGCACCACCCTCATTAAAAGAGGATTTGAGCGCGCCAAGGCGTTTACGTGGGAAGCTTCTGCGCAACGACTTTGGCAGTGCATTGAAAAAACCCTGAACGTAAAACATGCTTGAACGCTTCGCGCCTTTGGACCAACTCGAGTGTGGCTGTGATGAAGCTGGAAGAGGATGCTTGGCCGGCCCCGTAGTTGCAGCCGCCGTTATTTTACCTGCCGATTTTCACCATCCACTTCTCAACGACAGCAAACAAATCAGCGAAAAGAAACGGAATGTGCTCCGTCCCATCATTGAACGCGAAGCCGTAGCCTGGGGCGTAGGGGTATGCCCGCCCGAAGACATCGATCGGCTTAACATCCTTTGGGCAGCCGTAGAAGCCATGCATCGCGCCATCAACCAAATGGACCCCAAACCAGAGTGTTTGCTCATCGACGGGAATCGTTTTCGTCCCTACAACGACATCCCCCACCACTGCATGGTAAAAGGCGATAGCAGGTATGTGTCCATCGCCGCAGCTTCGGTATTGGCAAAAACACACCGCGATGACATCATGCATCAGCTCAACGACGCATTTCCTCAGTATGGATGGTCTAAAAACAAAGGGTACCCTACCGTGGATCACCGACGTGCAATTGCCGATTTTGGACCGTGCATCCACCACAGAAAATCATTCACACTCCTGCGCTAGACCTTATATTTGTCATCCTAAAACAAACCAACATGAAGTTTTTTATCGATACCGCTAACCTAGAGCAAATAAAAGAAGCCCAGGCACTTGGCGTGCTAGACGGCGTAACAACCAATCCGTCGTTGATGGCCAAAGAAGGCATCACCGGAAGCGAACGCATCCTCAAGCACTACGTCGACATTTGCGAAGCAGTTGATGGCGACGTATCTGCAGAAGTGATCGCGACCACTTACAACGAGATCATCAAAGAAGGCGAAGCTCTGGCAGCGCTTCACGAACAAATTGTGGTCAAAGTACCCATGATTGAAGATGGCGTAAAAGCGCTGCGTTACTTTAGCGACAAGGGCATACGCACCAACTGCACCCTGATTTTTAGCGCCGGACAAGCATTGCTTGCAGCCAAAGCCGGAGCAACCTACGTTTCGCCTTTCATTGGTCGCTTAGACGACATTTCCACCGATGGCGTTGAACTCATCGCTCAAATTCGTCAAATTTTTGACAACTACGGATACGATACACAAATTCTTGCGGCCTCGGTACGCCATACCATGCACGTGATACAGTGTGCGGAAATTGGCGCAGACGTTATGACCGGACCGCTTTCTTCCATCAAAGGACTGCTTAACCATCCACTTACCGATATCGGTTTGGAAAAATTCCTCGCCGATTACAAAAAAGGAAATCAATAACAAAAAACACCATCAAGGTATGAAAAACATTGTAGTCATTGGTGCCGGAACCATGGGTAACGGCATTGCTCACGTATTTGCACAAAAAGGGTATAACGTATCGCTGGTAGACATTAACGAAGACAGCCTAAAAAAGGCTATTGCTACCATAGGTAAAAACCTCGACCGCATGATTGCCAAGGAGGTCATCGGCGAAACCGAAAAAAACCTTACCCTAGGAAACATCACTACGCTCACCGATATAAAAGCAGCCGCAAAAACCGCTGACTTGGTCGTGGAGGCAGCAACCGAAAACGTCGACATCAAATTACAGCTCTTCCGCGATCTCGATGCGGTATGTCCCGAGCACTGTGTATTGGCCACCAATACCTCCTCCATCAGCATCACTAAAATTGCGGCCGTAACCAATCGCCCCGACAAAGTAATTGGCATGCACTTTATGAATCCCGTGCCCATCATGAAGTTGGTCGAAATCATTCGCGGATACTCAACCTCCGATGAAGTGAGTGCAGCCATTACGGAGCTCTCCAAAAACCTCGGCAAAGTACCGGTGACCTGTAACGACTACCCCGGCTTCGTCGCCAATCGCATTTTGATGCCCATGATCAATGAAGCCATCATTTCGCTGCACGAAGGCGTTGCCGGCGTAAGCGAAATCGACACCATTATGAAACTGGGTATGGCGCACCCCATGGGACCATTGCAGCTGGCCGACTTCATTGGACTGGACGTATGCTTAGCCATCCTCCGCGTACTTTACGACGGACTGGGCAACGACAAGTACGCACCCTGCCCGCTTTTGGTAAATATGGTAACTGCCGGGAAGCTCGGGGTTAAATCCGGTGAAGGCTTCTACGACTACAGTGCAGGACCAAAGGCCGCCGTTGTATCTAAGAGTTTCGCGTAAACCAACCAAGCTACTCGGGGAAACGTTATTATATTTGCTGAACATAAAAAATGCTAACAACGTTTCCTCGATATGCCTTTAAACAATTTGCTGGTACGTTTTGCTGCATTACGCAAACAAACAGAATACATTTGCGCACCACTCAATCCGGAAGACACCGGATTACAGCCCAGTGAAGACGTGAGCCCACCCAAGTGGCATCTCGCCCATAGCAGTTGGTTTTTTGAATACTTCATACTGCAGCCGTACAAGTCATCTTTCACCCCTTACGACCCGCGATTCTTTACCCTTTTCAACAGCTATTACGAGGGTGCTGGACAGCGCACCATACGCGGAAACCGCGGTGACCTAAGTCGCCCAACACTCGATGAAATCCTCCGCTATCGCCGGCACATTACCCTTGAAGTAAGTTCACTCATTGAATCCAACACACTATCGCAAAATGCCTTGGAACGCATTGAACTCGGCATTCAGCACGAGCAGCAACACCAAGAGCTGCTCCTCACGGACATCAAATACATTTTATCGAAAAACCTCATCGACGTTGCACTTTTTGATATCGGCGAATGCCTGCCCGTAAAAAAGGGCGATAACCCTATTGTCATCGAAGAAGGCGTCTACGAGATTGGCTTCAACGGACCGGGGTTTCACTTCGACAATGAATCGCCAAAGCACAAAGTTTACCTCAACAGCTTCAAACTTTCTGCGCAGCTTGTAACAAATCGCGAATATCTCGCATTCATCCGCGATGGTGGGTATACCAATCCCCATTTATGGCATCAAGAAGGTTACCACTGGATTGTAGAACATAACATCACCTCACCCATGTACTGGCGCAACGATAACGCACGCATGTACACCCTCAACGGGGAATGCGACCTTCCTCTCGACGCACCCGTCACACACATATCATTTTACGAAGCATCTGCTTACGCACAGTGGGCAGGAAAGCGTTTGCCTACCGAAGCAGAACGCGAAATCGCCACACCGAAACTGAATGTGGGTGAGCGCTGGGAGTGGACCAACAGTGCCTATCTCCCCTACCCGGGCTATAAAGCATGGGAAGGTGTAGTGGGTGAATACAACGGAAAATTCATGGTCAACCAAATGGTACTTCGCGGGCACGCCATCTCTACCGCTCCCGATCACGGCAGAAAAAGCTACCGCAACTTCTTTCACCCACACCTTCGCTGGCAGTTTAACGGAATACGATTGGCCTATGACTCATGAACACAACGCGCAAATGGAAAAAGACGTCTTAACCGGACTGTCACAAATGCAAAAATCTCTACCGAGTAAATATTTCTACGATCAACGCGGTGATGCGTTGTTTCAGGCCATAATGGATATGCCCGAATACTACCTCACCCGCAGCGAATACGAGATTGTCAATCAACAATATACGGCCATTGCTGAAGCCTTAAACCCTAAAGGCCGCTTAGACGTCATGGAATTGGGTGCCGGTGATGGCACCAAAACAAACGTACTATTGAGCAACTGGCTCGCCCTTGGCATGGATATCTCGTATACCCCGGTTGACATTTCCGCCAATGTACTCAAACAACTACAGCAGACCTTCAAAAAAAACCTTCCCGACCTTTCTGTCTCTCCCATGCAGGGTGATTACTTTGACGTACTCGAAAAAACCAAAGGGAATGCCAATCAACGACTAATCCTTTTTATGGGGTCAAACATTGGAAACTTTAGAGGGCCAAACCAAAACGCATTCATTGATGCCATTTCGGAAAACATGAATCCCGGTGACGGTCTATTGGTTGGGTTTGATATGGTTAAAGACCCACGCACCATATTGGCGGCATACAACGACAAACAAGGAATAACCAAGGCGTTTAACATGAATATTTTGGAGCGCTGCAACCGCGAATTAAACGCCGACTTTGCCCTTGATGAATTCACCCACTACCCCATCTACGACCCCCATACGCAAGAAGCGCGCAGCTATTTGATCAGCAACCGAACGCAGTCCGTTCACTTTCCAAAGTCCGATGTGCACATCGCGCTCAATGTCGGAGAAACCATTCACACCGAGACCTCCCGCAAGTATACGGAAAACGACATCAAGCGGCTTTACAAACGCGCCAACCTCAACGTAAATGGATGGTTTTACGACTGCAAGCACTACTTCGTTGATTGCTTAGGAGTAAAGTAACCGCATCTTTTATGACCACAAACGTTCCCCCCGGGTGGACTGATTTATTTACCGCAGAAGCCCGGAAGTCCTACTTCCAAACACTCATGCACTTTGTGGACGAAGAATATCAAATACAAACGTGCTATCCGCCCAAACAACAGATATGGCGTGCATTTGAACAATGTACACTCGATCAAACCCGGGTGGTAATCATCGGACAAGACCCCTACCACGGTCCAGGACAAGCCAACGGAATGAGCTTTTCCGTTGCTGAAGGGATTGCCCATCCCCCGTCTTTGGTCAACATTTTCAAAGAAATACAGCAAGATCTCAACGTAATACCCTACCCCAGCGGCGACCTCAACCGCTGGTCCAATCAAGGTGTTCTCCTCCTCAACGCCACGCTAACCGTTCGCGCTCAGCAAGCCGGGTCTCACCAAAAAAAAGGTTGGGAAACATTCACCGATGCCGTCATCAAACACATCAACGAGCAGCGCAATTCCATCGTGTTTATGCTTTGGGGGGGCTACGCCAAACGCAAAGGGCGCATCATTGACCGAAAAAAACACCACGTACTGGAAAGTGGTCACCCGTCGCCATTGAGTGCCAATAGAGGGTATTGGTTTGGAAACAAACACTTCAGCAAAGCCAATGGGTATTTAGACAATCCTATAGATTGGCGATAGAGCAAATGCAGCTTGTGATGCGATGTGCTGATGTCATCGCATTGCGTGACGACACGTCCACCAAAATTATCCGTTGTAATTTTACCGAAAAATATCTTCAATGCGCGTATTCATCTTCATTTCAGCCCTACTATTTTCAGCTTGTCAAAAAGACCGCGTGATGCTCAAACTACAACCCGAAATGGGTAATTCGTATTGGCAGAAAGCCTCGACCATCACCACATTGAATCAAAATATTCAGGGCCAAGCTATTGACATTCAAACCGAATACATCACCGACATTCGATTAATCCCTCAGGTCATTAACGACGAGGAAATCGTTATGTCGGCACAGTTTCGCGACCTCCGCTTCAACGTTGAATCGCAATTTGGAAGAATACGTTTTGACTCCCGGCGTCCGGACACGTCCGACTTTGCCGCCATCATTTTCAGTCGCCTCAACCAAACGCCTTTTACGGTACAGTTTAGCCCATCTGGTTCGGTTGATGCCATAACGGGCATGGATGACGTCATGGACAACGCCTACGCCGCGGTTAATATGTCTGCTCAACAACGCGCAGAAGTTAAACGCATGCTCGACGACGTATATGGCCCCAAAGCAATCAAGAGCCACCTCGAGATGTCGGCGGCCATTTTACCCAATAAAAAAGTTGCTGTAGGCGACAGCTGGACCGTAGAAGCACCGTATCACGCCAACGTAAAAGGGTTGGCGGAACACACCTACACCTTGAAAGAACACCGCAGAGAAAGCGTTTCCATTCAGGGCAAGAGCACTGTGAAACCCGATCCGAACTACCGCGGGGCCAATCAGTACGACGTCAGCGGCAGCATCACATCGTATTTTAATGTCGATATCGCAACCGGATGGGTTCGTTCGGGCGTTGTTGAGATTTCGTTTCAAGGCACCATCACCACCAAAAATCCCGACGGCGGCACCATTGATATCCCCATGACCTTAAACGGAAAAACCGAGATTCGAGCGGAGGAGTTGGCGATGTAGAGATCATTTCAAAAAACCACATACCAATGCCAAAAAAAATTGGACTCATCTTAGGGCCAATCTTATTTATCCTATTTTTGTGGGTCATTTCCTTTGAAGGTCTATCTCCGGAAGCCCACGCCGCACTGGGCGTTACCTTGTGGATCAGCGTTTGGTGGCTCACTGAAGTAATTGCCTTGGCGGCGACCTCGCTGTTGCCCATATTGCTCTTTCCCTTATCCGGTGCTTTAGACATATCGGAAACGACCACTGCCTACGGGCACCCATTTATTTTTCTCTTCTTGGGCGGATTTATTTTGGCCATCGCCATTGAGAAGTGGAATTTACACAAGCGCATTGCCCTCAGCGTCATTTTGCGAACGGGGACAAGCACCAAAAGAGTACTGCTGGGCTTTATGGCCGCTACGGCAATTCTGTCGATGTGGATATCCAATACGGCGGCAACGGTGATGCTGCTCCCCATTTGCATGGCGGTCATCAACCTGCAAGCGCGCAATGCATCTCCGAGTTTCGCACGCGCATTGCTTTTGGGCGTTGCCTACGCGGCGTCCATAGGCGGCATGGCAACCCTTATCGGCACACCGCCAAACCTCATCCTGGCGGGCATCATCAAAAGCAGTTATCACATAGACCTCTCCTTTGTCAAATGGATGGCCATCGCCCTACCGCTCTGCATCTTGTTATTCTTAGTCACCTGGTTGTACCTACAACGAACCATGACAAACACGTCTTCTGAAGTAGATGTCGATGCCAATGAGCAAAAGGCAACCATCCAACGCGAACTGAACGCCTTAGGACCATTAAGCGTTCAAGAGCGAAAGGTCGGCATCATTTTCCTGGCGATGGTTTTTCTCTGGATAAGTCGGGGCGCTTTACTCAGTCAGTTCATCCCCGAACTCACCGACACGGCGATTGCCCTATTGGGTGCCATGGCGCTCTTTTTAACACCGGCCGGCTCTTCCGGTAAGTTGATGGAGTGGGACGACACCAAGCATTTGCCTTGGGGTATCCTCATCTTGTTTGGTGCGGGCATGGCCATTGCCAAGGCGTTTGAGTTGACTGAACTAGCAAAATGGATAGGTATGCACTTAATCAATCTCGAAAACCTCCCCTTCTGGCTCTTACTACTCGTATTGGTTGCAGCGGTCAACTTCTTAACCGAATTCACCTCCAACATGGCCACCACCGCCATTCTACTCCCCATACTAATTTCCCTCACCTCCCTCATTGGCGTTCACGAGTTTGCCTTAATCATCCCGGCCACCTTTGCGGCCTCCTGCGCCTTTATGCTCCCCGTAGCCACAGCACCCAACGCCCTGATTTTCGCTTCGGGCAAAATCAAAATCCAAGAAATGGTACGCTACGGATTTGTCCTAAACATCCTCGCCATCCTGCTGGTGACGTTCTATGCGTTTGTGTTTGTTCCGGTGTTTTTTGGGGGGTAGTTTGGGAGTGTCAAAACGATTGTGGATGCCGGTTGACTGATGCTTTTTAAGGGTGTTGTTATTGGAATACATGACGACATCAAGAGGATGTCTTTAGATAATCAACTTTAACTTTGTCCAAAACAATAGGCATGGTAAAACCACAAACTATTCAATTTTTTTTTTCCGGGTGGGTTGGTGGAGAGTGTTTAGGTTGGTGGAATTATTAATAGGATTGTAGAGCTGGGGGTTGATATTGAAATGGCTTATTTCAACAATGACATGAAGTCTATTTCAATTTTTTTTCTCAAAACCAAAATCAACAAACTACGTATTTTTACAAAAAATAAAAAAAATGGGAAGAAACAAAATGGCCTTAATACGCTATAGGACAATCGATAAATGTTTGTCCAATCCATTCAAGCATTATTTTATTGATGACTTAAGGAATGAGGTCAATGCTGCCATACAAAATGAAGGTTACAGTGACGGGGTTTCAGAGAGGCAGATTTATGAGGATCTAAGATTTATGAAAAGTGAAAACGGGTGGAATATTGAGCTTGAGGAACCTGCACGCATCAACAAAAAAAGATACTATCGCTATAAAGACAGAAAATTTACGATTAACGACTCACCGGTTGGAGGAAGAAGAGAGGAAATTGTCAATGAAGCCATTTTAGTATTGAATGAGTTGTCGGGAATACCCGGCTTTTACTGGCTAAATGAAACACTTGCAAGACTTGTAGACCGAGCAAAATCAAAACAAGCAACCCATTGTTTCATTTGCTCACAACTCATATTTAAAGGGATTATCCTTCTTTTCAATGGTGTTTGATGCCATAAAAAATAAGGCTCGCTACTATTTAGAAAAAGCAGAAAACATTCATCCAGAAAATGATGCACTCTACAGCTTAAAGGGCGCGATATATTTGGACAAAAAAAACTACAGAAAGGCAATTCATCGCTTCAAACAAGCGTACCGTATTAACGAAAAAAACGACTATTACGTTTACGATTTGGTTATTGCTCTCATACTTTCAGAGGAGTATGGAGAAGCGCTAAAATATTGGGCGGAGTTACCTAATAATGACTTTAAACGCAATGCTATTAATGAAGTCATCCGCCACATCAGCTTGTATCCTGAAAAATTCATCAACTATGCTTTAACCCGAATTCCAAACGATGCAATAATCGTGGAGTTTCATTCAGAGAAGTTGTACCACAATAGAGAATTTGAAAGTGCGTTGCGCTCTTACATCTCATTAAAAAACATTGTCCCCGATGATTCATTCATCAACATCAGGGTGGCGTCTGCCTTAATGATGCTAGATCGTCATGAAGAAGCACTTCACGAGGTTAAACATATAGAGTTCACCATACCTGACGACCAGTTATTGCATCAATTAACATTAGCAGCCATTCATAAATCCTTGGGCAATAAAAGTGAAGCTGAAGCGGCGCTAGCAAATGCGAAATCAATTAATGCGATAGAACACAATACCGTAGATAGTTACTTGTATCATCGTATCGTTGGAAATGATGACAAATGTAAAGAGATCAAAAAAACAATTGATGACGGCACACGTTTAGTGTCGTATTTTAAAGCTGAAACGGAATTCATCCTCAACCCTTTTGGCACAAGTTACTATTCGTAAGCGAATGAACGTAGATTCATTTTTTCAACCTATTTACCGGATATTAGCCAACACTTTAACGGTACGACATTCTCCATCTTTTGCTCAACGAAGACCAATAGACTTGTGTTTTGGTTTTGACATTCAGCGCAATGCACCAATCACAGAGGGTTTACATGTTAATAGAAAAACATATAACAAGGTTAAAACACATCCGATTCTGAACGGGTGTATATTCATCATATTCCGCTGGCTCAAAAACGCGTGGTCATTAACCTGTAAACATGAAACCTCTTCGTGGCCGAAATGAAATGTTGTTTTCTGTTTTTTTTGTTCAGCAAAACGCAAAATGAAAGGGATTAACTCCGTTGATCCTCTGAAAGCCCGAATGGCGTATGGGGGTAAAGTCTTGCGCTGACCCTAATGTAACAGATTCTGCTGTGCTTCATCTGTTCACGACTTTTTTTTGTTCTCGCAAACTCAAAAGCTCGATTTTGAGTTTACGAGAACAAAAAAAGCCGACTCTCGTCGGCTTTTCTCTCTTAGTGACTCCGGGAGGATTCGAACCTCCAACCTCCTGATCCGTAGTCAGGTGCTCTATCCAGTTAAGCTACGGAGCCATTGTTCTGTTTTGCGGGTGCAAAGATACACATAGAAACATCCCGTACAAGCATTACTAATTTTTTTTTCAATTTATTTCACCCTGCTCTATTCTTCAACGTCACATAACCACTCCCTGATCAATCACTCAAACCACAATCACAAAAAATCACACTGAATAATACCCATTTGCATCCATTCACAACCAAACATTTCGCAACAATTACCAATCGTAGTCATTCGTGACCATTCGTGGCAATAACAATCAGTGACAATTAATTCCTATTTGTGGTAATTCGCGATCATTCGTGGCAAAAACATCCGTGACAATTAATTCCCATTCGTGTTAATTCGTGACCATTCGTGGCAATAATAATCAGTGACAATTAAATCATTCGTGTTAATTCGTGATCATTCGTGGCAAAACAATTCGTGGCAAAGAACATTCGCAGTATTTCGTGGTCGAGCAAACATCAAATTTAGATGAGACGAATTTTTTTTCTACGCACTACCCAAACCGTATATTTGCGGCATATTATAATGCAAATGAGTAAACCGCTGAGTCTAACCGAGGAAAACTACCTCAAAACGATTTTTTCGCTGAGCGATGGGCAAGACAACGCCGTCAATACATCTGCTTTGGCCAAACAAATTAACATTGCCTCCAGCTCGGTAACCGACATGCTCAAGCGATTGGGCGAAAAAGGATACATCCACTACGAAAAATATCAGGGCGTGCGCCTTACAGACAGCGGCCGAAGCATCGCCATAAACATCATTCGCAAACACCGACTCTGGGAGGTTTTCCTGGTGGACAAACTGCACTTTAGTTGGGATGAAGTCCACGAAGTGGCCGAACAATTGGAACACATACGGTCAAAAAAACTCACCACCAGACTCTACGAGTTTCTCAATAAACCCAAGTTTGATCCCCACGGCGACCCCATCCCCGATGAAAACGGAAATTTCCCCGATATGGAACGCAACATGCTCACCGATTTCAATGAGGGCGACACCGTAACCATCCTCGGCGTAAACGACGACTCGCCCGACTTCTTAAAATACCTCGAGCAACTCAACCTCAAACTTGGCAGCATATTGACCATCAACACCATTCTCTCCCACGATAGATCCATGGAGTTGCGAAATCAGCACAATAAAACAATCATGTTATCCTATATCTCATGTCAACACATCTTTTGCAAAAAATCGTAAGCTCTGTTGCCATCCTGTTGGCAATAGCTTGTCAATCGGGAAACACGAACGACCAGCCGGTACAACGCGAACGCGACATCGACCGCATACCCGAAGACCAAATAGTGCGATGGGTGGCCACTACCGGAATGATTGGCGACGCGTTGGAAAACGTTGGCGGCAAGTACGCCAAAGTCTACACCATGATGGGCCCCGGCGTTGACCCCCACCTCTACAAGCCCTCCCCTGCTGATTTGAGTTATCTGGAAAACGCACATTTTTTCTGCCACAACGGCCTTCAACTTGAAGGGAAATTCAGCGAGATACTTGAAACCTCCTGGGGCTATCGACGCACGTATGCCATGGTTGCAGGACTATCGGTAAACGACTTAATCGACATTGACAATTACGAGGCAAACCAGGATCCTCACTTTTGGTTTGATTTAAACCTTTGGAGCAAAGCAATAGACAGTTTAGCACTCGTGATTAGTCAAGACCTCGACGGCATCTTTGACATTTTACAGGCCAATTCACTCCGATACCGTTCGGAACTAGAAAAAGCCGACGAATGGGCCAAGCAAGTGATTGGGGACATACCGGAAGACAAACGCGTACTCGTAACCAGTCACGATGCCTTCCGCTACTTTGGAAGGGCTTACGGCATGGAGGTTCGCGCATTGCAAGGAACGTCTACCGTGAGTGAATTTGGGGTACGAGACGTCACCAATCTCGTCAATTACTTAGTAGAAAACCGCATTCCGGCCATTTTCCCCGAAAGCAGCATCTCTCCCAAATCGCTAAAGGCAGTGATTGAAGGCTGTCGGAAAAAAGGGCATGAAGTAACCTTAGGCCCAACCCTTTACGGCGATGCACTGGGAGAAACAGGCACCCCTGAAGGAACCCTAATTGGCGCATTTAGACGCAATGTGATCAACATTTATGAAGCCCTTACCGGCAATGAATATCAAGAAACTGATTATGAGTAACACACCTGCCATAGACATCCATAACCTCACCGCCAGCTACGAACGCAAGCCGGTGTTGTGGGAAATCGATTGCCAGTTTCCCCAAGGCAAGCTCGTCGGAATCGTCGGCCCCAACGGTTCGGGAAAAACCACCCTATTGAAAAACATTATGGGGCTGATGAAACCAGACAGCGGTTACGTGCGCATCTTTGGCGACAAACTGAATTCCGTTCGCCATCGCGTGAGCTACGTTCCGCAGCGAGAAACCGTTGACTGGGATTTTCCGGCCGACGTCATGGATGTGGTGCTGATGGGGCGATACAACCCCAAAAAACTATTTAATCGCATTACTCAGGAAGACCGCGACATCGCCGTGGAAGCCCTCAAGCGCGTCAATATGTTGGAGTTTTCTCGTCGACATATCAGTCAGCTCTCGGGCGGACAACAGCAACGGGTATTCATTGCCCGTTCACTGGCGCAGCAAGCCGATTTGTACCTGATGGACGAACCCTTTGTAGGTGTTGACGCCGCATCGGAAGACGCCATTCTTTCGCTGCTTACCGAAATGAAAAACAGCGGTAAAACTGTGGTCATCGTTCATCACGACTTGCAAACGGCCTTCGAGTATTTCGATCACATTGCCTTGCTCAATACCCGACTTGTCGCCTGCGGACCTACCGAAGAGGTGTTTACCTCCGATTTGCTGCAAGAGGCCTATGGCGGAAGACTAACGGTATTATCGCGCATTGGCGAACTCATTGCAAAAAAGGACTTCCCCATTCGCGAAAAGGGGCAAGAAAACAACTGATCGATGGGGTCGATTTGGTCATATTTCAACGAGCCAAATTTTTGGTGGGTGCTTATGGGCACCGCATTTCTATCGGCGGTTGCCTCGTTGGTGGGAACGTTCACCTACTTACAACGAAAATCGCTAATGGGTGATGCCATTGCCCACGGCATACTACCGGGAATTGCCGGAGGATTTTTATTGGCCGGGGAGAAAAACACCCTCATCATCATGATTGGCGCCATTCTGTGGGGAATACTCACCGTTGCTTCCATCCAATGGATTACCAAACGCACGAAACTCCAACCGTCATCAGCAATGGCCATCGTATTGAGCAGTTACTTTGGTTTGGGAATGATGCTGCTCACCGTTGTGCAGTCGAGCGGCCTACCCGACGCCTCTGGCGTAAACGCCTTTTTATTTGGCCAAGCAGCCTCCATTCTACCCGAAGACCTCCGCGTTTACAGCATTTTTGCGGTCGTCGTTATCGTTTCCTTGGCAGCGATATATCGCCCCCTCACCCTTCTAACCTTCGACAGAGCCAGTGCAGAAAGTCGAGGGTTTCGTGTAGACCAACTCGATGGTGTTTTATCGGTGCTGGTGGTCACCGCAACAGCCATCGGTATTCAAAGCATCGGACTTATTTTGATGGCGGCACTCCTCATCACACCGGCTGCTATTGCCCGCATGTGGAACACACGCCTCATAGGGATGCTCATCACCTCCGGTATCGTTGCAGCCATTGCCGCTGCCGGTGGCACCATCATTTCATTTTCCGCCCCGTCTATGCCTACCGGACCGTGGATTGTTGTGGTACTGTTTGCCTTTACAGTTGTAAGTGTTGCCCTATCGCCACATCGCGGACTCATTCACCGCCTACGCCGCAGACAAAACAACCAACGCATCATTCGCAAAGAAAACCTCATCAAGCGACTTTACCACCACTGGGAATCCAATCAATCCACCACAGTCGACGATGAATTACTTAGGGAATCGCCCGAGTACAGCAGCGACTTACTACGTCGATGCGCGCGTGAAGGCTGGCTAAAAAAGCAGGGCGGCCAATGGGAAATACTCCCCGCAGGCATGCGTGAAGGGCGACGCATCACCCGGGCACACCGTTTATGGGAGCTGTACTTGAGTAAAAAACTCCGATTAAAAGACGACCACGTACACCCGTCTGCCGAGATCATGGAACACCTCATTAGCGAAGACATAGAAGAAGAATTACTGCGCACGCTAGGGTATCCGGAAAGCGATCCTCATCAACGCAACATCCCTTACGAATCATGAATACATGGGTACTCATCAACGCACTGCTCATCTCGCTGAGCTGCTCCTTGGCGGGAGCGTTTTTAGTGCTTCGCCATCGCGCCATGCTCACCGATGCCATTTCTCATGCCGTATTGCCCGGACTGGTACTCGCATTTCTCATCAGTGGCACGCGCAATACACCAACTATGCTCGCCGGCGCATTTGTATTTGGATTCATCTGCATCTTTCTGGTGGAATTCTTTCGAAACCGCGTACGCATTACCGACGACGCCTCCATCGGCATCGCATTTACCACACTGTTTGCCGTAGGCATCATTTTGGTAACGCGTTACGCTGATCAGGTTGACCTGGACCAAGAGTGTGTATTACACGGTGAAATCACCTTTTCTGCTCTAAAACGGATGGTATTACCGGGAACAAATTGGGCCATTCCCGTAACATTCATCTCTTCGTTTGTCATGCTGATTGTGGTTGTGGCATTAATTGGTTTGGGCTATCACAGTCTCAAACTCACCAGCTTTAATCCCGAATACGCCACATCCATTGGCGTTTCGGTTGTTATATGGCACTACTTAGCCGGCGGATTAGCCAGTATGGTAACCATCGTTTCATTTGAAGCCGTGGGCGCTATACTGGTCATCGCACTGATGGTCATCCCCGCCGCAACGGCCTGGCAGGTAAGTACGCGTTTGCGACCGATGTTGTTTAAAACAGCGGCTTTTGCACTAAGTGGAAGCTTTATTGGCTACTGGATTGCAATTAGGCTCAACGTATCCATAGCAGGAAGCATCGCATTTTTCTTGGGCATTCAGTTTGCGATTGTTGTTTTGATTGTCAAAGCATTACAATTAAACCATTTTAAAATGAAAAGCCCAAATTAATCTGAGGCAGACCCAAAAATATCGGAAAATCGTCTGTTCTTCCCAATGCAACCAATTCGGGTGTTGTGTAAAACCCGAGGTCAAGTTTATAGCGTTTCCCTAAGATGCGCAAACCACCCCCAAATGAATATTGATTATTTGGTGTTGCTAATCCAGTGGTCCAAAATTCACCAAGTAAAGAGATGTTTTTTCCCGCTCTTACCGTACCCATAATACCGGCATTGCGCAGCACAACGACATCATCAATAAAATTATTTCTTATTTGATTGATTGTAAAGGTAATGTTGTTGTCTTTATTGCCATACGTTGCGTGAGCAGCCAAATGGGTAAATGACTCAATTCCCTCCGGAACAAAACTCGGAAATGTTCCTATTGTGGGCGCGAACGAAACCCTAAAGTCTTCGGATAAATTATATCCTATTTTGGGCCGAATGAATGTAAACGGCATCACATCACCTAAAACAAGAGTAATCGTAGAAAATAACAAATCAGCACCGGCTGTAAGCGAAAACCAATCGGTTAATCCGTATTGCACGGTGGGTACCAAAATCGTATTTAGATGGAAAACACCTTCATTTTTATAGGGCATAAACGCACTGTTGCCCATGAGATAAACCTCCGGATTGGGATTGGAAAACCCAAATGCAGTCGGTGACAATTCAGACGGTTTTAATTTGCGAATGCGTTTAATCATTTGCGACGAAATTTGTAACGTTGTTTCGTCTTCAAATTGAATGATTACATAACCGTTGATTTCAGTATACTTGTTTACCAGAAGAATGCCGCGGTAGGTTTTTCCCGTTTTAAGTGTAACCTCGTACACATCCCGATCTGGTTCTTCTGTTTGTTCGGTCTTATCTCCAACGTACTGAGCATTTAGATCACTTACAAACGCAGAGATGGTGAGTAGTAGCACCGTGGCAAAGAATAGTTTTGTCTTCATTTTTCATAGATTTTAAGTACCCCCGTTTAAATCACAATACTATTTGTTTCTCATTCTTCGGTTTACATAATGGGAGCAAAATGGCATTCATCATTTAAATTGAAAAGGGGTTTTGTTAGACTATGCCAAAAATAAAGTAAAAATATTTATTAATCCAATTCTTACTATATTTTTTATTCCGTCTTCTCGCTCGAAACCATCGAAAGCTGATCAATCGCATCTGTAATATACTGCATACTGCTGTTTAGCTTTCTTATAACGTTTGTCATACTACTAACGCTCAACTCTTTAAGCGGGCGTTCTTTTACAACTTTATAAAAGTGCGCTATTTGCAGAGGGTAAGCACGCGCATACTTTTCTTTATACGCGTAAAATGCAATGACTGTTTCTCTATTGAGTGCCGAACGCACATCGTCAAACAATTGCGCCATATCATTTACGTACTCGTCGAGTGTCTCTTTAGCAGTTTTGTCTCTGGCGCGTTGGATTTCTAAAATATTGTGTTGAACGTCTCTGACTTCTTTGGCAGCAAAAATGATGGAGCGCACACACTGCATGAGGCGATCGAGGTGTTCCACTTCTAAATCACTCAGTGTTTTTTCTTGAACACGCAAACTATAATCGGTTAACTCGTCCTCAATGTGCTTCAAAAACTGGTACTTCGCATCGGTATTGGCGCCGGTCTGTAGAAATGACAAATACGGCAGAGCTGCTTTTTTAGAGACACTCATACCCAGGATGTCTTCGATAAAGCGAATTCCGCGCTCGATGGTTGTGGTGAGTTCTTTTTCCATTGCTTGTATGGCGATTCCCGGCACATCGGTAGGTACGTTTTTTATGTACACAGAAACACCCACTGCTTCGGATTTACGGAAGCGCTTTTGCAGCCAGGTTTCCAGATTTCCAATGAATGGAAAAAACAATAACACACCCCCTACTTTTATAATGGTACTCAACAAAACCAGCTGAAGGAGAGGATCGTCAAAAATGTGGAGCGCAAACATAAACCGGATGACAGCTTCAATAAATGCGAAAAACAACAATCCGGTGACGACGTTGAAAATAAAATGCGCCAACGCCAACCGTTTCTTATCCGAAATGCCTTTGAGCGCACCGATACCAACCGTTACCGTGGTCCCAATGTTGGAACCTATCACCAATACTGCACCTTGGGTCAAATCGATTACGCCCGCATTTAAGCTGCTTAAAATGATAACAATCATGGCCGAACTCGATTGAATGAGTGCGGTAATCACAACGCCTACAACAAGAAACACCCACAAACCGTAACTGGCAAATTCATCCAAAGAGATGGAATGCGCGACCGCCTCAATGGCTTCTTTCATAAAGTCTAACCCCAAAAAGAGCAATCCAAATCCGAGTAGAAACATACCCGTATGTTTTAAAAATGGCCGATTGCTCAAAAACAGATACGCCAAACTACCGATACCTATAAACGGAAAGGCAAACGCTTTTATGGGCACGGAAAAACCAACTGTTGCCACCAACCACGCCGTGACCACTGTTCCCACATTTGCCCCGATGATCACACCGAGAGCATTGCGCAATCGGAGCATTTTAGCCCCTAAAAAAGCAAGCACCATAAGGGTTACCAATGAGCTGCTCTGAAGAATGGCGGTCATAACGATACCGGTAAAAATTCCATATAGCGGTCGTTTGGTAAAGCGTCTTAGCATCTTGCGAAATGCAGCGCCTCCCAGTTCGGTAAGGGCAACCTCCAACCGCCCCATACCGTACAAAAACACCCCTAACCCGGCTATCAATAACCAAATGTCAAAAGCTGATTCTTCCATTAATGCAATGTATAAAAGTGTGGTCACCAAACCCTGAGCACTTGTTAGATCAACCTACCGGCGCTTGTTGTTGCGATAAAAATTATAGTCAAAATTAACACCTACACGAACGGTAAAGCGAAAAACACGAAAATCGTCCCATCCGTTGGAAAACTCAATCTTTGCAACCTTAAAAATATTATCAAAGCCAAAAAACACTTCCAAGAAATGCGCATCAAATTCACTTGACAAATAATTGAACCCCGTTACTAAGTGAAGATTTGCCCGATTAACAAATGGAATTCGCGATAAGAGATACCCCCCAAAGTTGTGTTCTAGGTGTGCTTCGAGAAAGAACCGATCGGTGCTGAAGTCGTAATAACGAAGGGTGCGAAACTGCTTGATGTCGGAGAAGCGGTCTTGAACACGCTGCAAGAAAATGGTCTGCAGACCATTGAAGTGTTTAAAATCGATGAACGGTACATTTGTGCGGTTGAGAAATCCTCCTCCACTGAAGTCAAAGCGGGTGGTTCCGGCATTTCCAAAACGAGTGGTGCTTCCCACACCACCGGCCAAATAGTCGTAATCGGTAATGGCCATTGCCAAAGGCACCCCCTTTTTGTACTGCAAATACACTTTGGGATAGTCGGAATCAACCTTAACCTTCCGCCCACCAATCATTTTGTACCGCTGACGAAATTGATACACCAGGTCCATGTCGATTACCATACCTCTGTGAATGTTGAATCCGCGTTGACCATCAATGATGATGCGGTCGTCTGCCGATCTGCGCGACGGGTTGTTGCTGAAAAAATCCTGCTCGGAGGTCAAAAAATTCCAAGATGCGCCCGAAAAATTTATGGGGTCGTTTAGATTAAACAACGGTGAACGCTGACCGTACTCTACACTTACGTTAAAATCCAATCCATTGATAAGCTCTTGTTTGTAGCGGACTTTCGCGTAGGTCTTGTTGTATAATCGCAAATAATTCCGCCCTAAAAACAAGCTATAAAACGTATTGATGACGGGGAGAATGGGCTCGGCTTCGTTGAATTGAAAGACGTAATTACCAAAATCAAGTGCTAGCTTGCCCGGCCGCCGTAAGTTAAAGTCCCATTCGGTAACGTTTCTGAATTTCAGCCGCACATCAGAATACCCCAAACGCAAATCCAATGTATTCTTAAAGCGCTCGTTTTGAAAATCAAAGTTTGACTCGTGAATAAACCGGGTATAAAAGCCTTCTACCACATTATAGCCCGAACCAAACCAAAGTGGGTAAACACGAACGTAATGTTTATTCTCGTAAAACGGAAGATTCATCCCCTTAATGAAGAGCGCTTGAAAGGGTCTGTCACTGTAGTACTGAAGCAGGCTATCGGCAATTTCACCCTTATTCCACTTAATGTTATAAGATAAATCGTCGGAGACAACCCTTGACTCGATTCCGGTGAGGTAAAACGGGACGTTGATTTCCGGGACCGGAGCCTCGGCACTTTGGTAGATCACGACCGGAGAATAGGTCGGTGAACCATCCAAAAAATTCATATTGGCATACACCTGCTCACTTCTATACTCCCCGGAGTTTTTAAAAATATCGAAATAAAAAGAATGAGAGGTGTAAAGAGGTCGCTGCAAACTGTCGTCCGGGTGGTAATACTGCGTTATACTCAGCGAATCGACCAATTCTATTTGCTGCTTTCCGTCCAGCTCCCAATGGATATAAACCAGTCGTTCGGTTTCTGCATCAATAATCACCTTTCCGTGAAACAGCGGTTCGTAGGGGTTTCTCGGTCTAATTGAATACACGTGATGATTTGTGCCATCAAAATATCCGTTGTGATCGACGTAATACTCATTTTTAAAACCCTCGTCGAACGGACTCAAGTAACCGCGATTAGACAGTTCCCGGAAATAATTAAACCGCACATAGGGATTGAAGAAGTAGTCGGCGGATTCACGCCAGGCTATGTTGCGGATGATTCCGAAATCGCGCCTGCTGATAACCTCCTCCGTGGCCTCTTGGTCGTTGAGTGTGGTAAAGTGTGAGTGAACTTTAGACAGGAACACAATACCCGTATCACTCCTTCCGGGAAAAAACCGACCCGAAACGTAGGGAATATTGCGTGTTGTTTGATCGATTCGGGTAAACGTTTTGCGAAACACTTCCGTTTCGACCTGCTGAAAGCGTGTCGCGTTTGTTTCACGCTGAGCGGTCAACGCTATATACGGCTTGAGATCCATTTTACCTGGTGGCACCAGCTTTTGACGTTTCATGGAAACAAAAAACGTATCCTGCCCTGCGGTTTCTGAAATAGCACTAACGTTGTAAAGTGGATGGCAGATGGATTCTTTACCAACCGAATCGATGTAAACCGGTATTTTAATCCAACCCTCGTCGTTGGAAACGTGCGTAAAGCGATCGGCGTCGTTGAACAAATAGAGTGCTCCACGGATGGGCTGCTTGGTATCTGTATCGAAAACGTAGATGGTTGGATTATCTACCGCAGCACCAAACGCACACCAGAACACAAAAACAACTAAAAAATAATGGCGTACCGAGTTTCCCACTCCGTTTAATTTACGTCTTTACAATTGTCTTTACTACAAATAATAAAGGCCAAATTTACTGTTTGCTTTGCAACATACCGATACTTTTACCCTTATTTTTGCGGCAATGTTTGCAATTTTAGATACAGAAACCACAGGTGGCCAAGTAGGCGAAGAAAAGATCATCGACCTAGCCATCTTTCTTCACGATGGAGAAAAAGTTGTTGATCAACTGATTACGCTCATTAATCCGCAGCGATCCATTCAGCGCTACGTACAAAAAATGACCGGCATTACCGAGAATGCCGTACGCAGGGCGCCTCGATTTCACGAAGTAGCCAAGCGGATCATTGAGATTACCGACGGTGCCGTACTCGTTGGACACAACATCGCGTTTGACTACCGTATGATACGCCAAGAGTTTGAGTCGTTGGGCTATGATTTTGAGTGCGAAACCATCGATTCGCTCTTCTTAGCCGAAGGCCTCATACCGGGATTACCCGCTTATGGGTTGAGTAAACTCTGTGCAGAATTAAACATCGTCAACCAAGAAACGCACCGAGCTGAAGGCGATGCGCGTGCCACCATGGAGTTGTTTGAAATACTCATTCAAAAAGACGAGGACAAAAACCTCTTTGGCATCCGCAGCATGTACACCGGTAAAGAAGGAGAGGCACGTGGACAAAAATTGCGTCACCTACTGCGAAAGGTTATAACCCAACACGGTGTTTATTACGTATTTGATAAAAACGGAACATGCATTTACATGTGTCCATTACACCAAGCAAAAGAAAATATAACCCGTATTTTTCTGTCCGACAAACCGGAAGACACCTTGTTTCAACGTATGGCTGCGGAGTCGGAAAGTGAGAAGCACGCAACAAAGTGGTTTGCCAATTGGAAAATTCACACCGACTTTAAGCGCCTAACGCCAAAGTTCAACAATGCGCCGCCGATACCCAAACAAAGATTTGATTTAATTACTGAGGGAAATCGATACCGCAAACAAAAAGATGCAGACAGCCCTCTGATTTCAACCTCCTCCTCCTTTGCTGCCGGTAAACTCGTCAAGTTACTCAACGGACTTCTGGAAAAAGGAGACACGCCAAGCGACGGACACCTTCGCTTTGCTTTAATTGGCAGTGATTTTTTACTGGAAATGAGACCTGGTAGGGATGTCGGGGAAAATTTATATTTTGTTTGGCAAGACTACCGACTTGTTGGGTATTTGTATTCAACCACCCGGGAAAGTTTGAAAAAACGCGACGCCCTTCTCAAACGATGCATTCCCCTATCAGACGATGCATACGGAATGGGCATTTGGGTTGAACACAGCAACCACGTAAACTTATTCAACCGCGAAACGGATTAAACCCACGTGCTACTCAAGCATTCGCTTTCGCTCTTCCGGTTCGGGTAATCGGCAAGACGTTGCTTCGCCAAAAATGCCGTATCGCCGCTTTGCAACCAAGAAATACAGATATCGACTGAGGCTAGAGGGTATGATTTTCCATACGCCGTAAAAGAAACGCCACACACCACCTAAATCGTAACAGATCCAAGCCAGCGCTTCGGCTTCTTCGTAAATGCTGCCCGCGCGGTAATATAAAATGGCATCGACATCGGGCTGTTTGTCCGTGAGCGGCTGATAGTGTTTCCCCTGCTGGGTGGCAAAGTAAAATAATCCTTGCTTATCGGTTTTGAGCAGCCACTGCACCGACCCGTGACAAAGACCGCAGCTGCCATCGTAAAACACGATGTATTTATCCTTCAACTCAGACGTGTCACTCATCTCACGGCATCATATTGATCTAATGTTTCATAAAGACCAAGCGGTGACTCTCCCAAGTTTTACCGTCGGCTAAAAGAACGCGCATCAGGTAAACACCACTTTTGAGATTCGGGAGATGAAGCGTTTGTTCGTCTGGTACATTTCTCCACTCCTTTAGCACTCGACCATTTAGGTCGTACATTTCAACACGTTGTAGATTTCTGTTTTGCGGATCGTCGAACGTAAGTTGAACAAATTCACTTGTTGGATTGGGGTAAAGCGTCACTCGGTTGTTTTTGCGTTCCACAAACGTGTTCACGGAAGATGTTCCGTCGTCTTCTTCTTCAACCTCTACGAGAATCCCCTTAAAAAAGTGCAGACCACCGGAGGCCGTTCCGAGTATGGCTTCGGGCAGAGAGTCTCCGTCAAAGTCGTACATTGCAACCGCATTGCGCCAGCCACTCTGTAAAAATTGATTGCCTTCTACAACCGAAGGCACCACATTGAACCGCACATTAGGACGCACTGAAGTGGAATCGGCCATGGGAAGTGTACAGCCATTTTCTAAAAGCGTATTATTTCCGCTTTGGTTGGTGTTAAGTCCGTAAGCATGAAGGTACTCTGACGTAGGACTTCCGGTGATGTCTATATTGGAGAACAAGTTACTGTTGCGACTGAAGCATATCTCCACAAGAATATCACTTTCACCATCCCATGCAAAACTTGATGTATTAAACGGAATTTCGTTCCACCCTCTACTCAATACCCAAGTTCCACTGAACACTTCTTGCAATCCGCCAATAAACCCATTTTCAAACGACGGGTCTTTAATGTTTCGCATGTGAACGCGGAATCCCTGTGTGAGATTTGGGTTACCGGTTGACGTCACCTCAAAACTAATGGATGTAAGGCGACCGGAATATACGTTTTGATTGTAAAGCTCTTCCTTTTTTATGATGAACTGATTCCGCCCATTTCGACGTGTAGAACCAAACACACTGGTTTCTGGTGTGGTGAGTGAGATGCTGTCGGTTCCCATTTGAACGGTAGTGTTTGTCGGCAAGTCGAGAACAGCTTCAATGCTGTCATAGGCAATCACCCCCTGCCCAAAGGTTCCTACCAGCATGCTAAGCTCACCGGTAGGATATCTGTAAAACGTTGGCATCGCATGACCTTCAGTGTCGACGGGTCTGCGGGTGCTTATGCCGGAAAAGTTATTGGTAACCAGCTGAAAATCGGGATTGCCAATGGTTCCGTTATTTTCATAATAATGAATTTTCCCTTCTTGGTCACCGATGAACAATTCGGGGATGGAATCTTCCAATACATCAAAAATCACGGGTGAAGATTGCATGTTAACGCCTATGTTGAGATAATCAAACACCGGTGCTGCAAATTGTGGATTGGTAGCACTGCCCGTATTTTCTAAAAAGATGAGGCTACCATCTTCCACGCCCATCACAATGTCTAAATCACCATCGTTATCAATGTCGTAAACCGTGGGGTATAAGAACGCCTTTTTGTGCTGTGCCATATTACCAAAATCGGTATCGGTAAGCGTAAACGATGGCTGCGTGGCGGTACCGGTATTTTCATAAAGGAACAAACGACCATTCCAATTGACAAGGGTGTCTTCGCGGTAACCGATGGTACCGATGAGTAGGTCAGGTAGTCCATTTCCATTAAAATCGGCCAACACCGGAAATGCTCCGGTACTTACTTCAATCATATCTTCTTGAAGAAATCGTCGGTTTTGCAGCTCAAAAACCGGCATGCTGTCTAGATTAGTGTTTTTGTAGAAAAACACACTTGTATCTGACGAGCCGTCGATCAAACTATTAGACGTAGCGATTAAATCGCGCACCCCATCGTGATCCACGTCGATGTAAAACGTTGCCGGAAAATTCGGGATATCTACGGGAACGTCGTACGATGGAAAGCTCGTATCCATGGACGTCATGATGGCGGTATCGGGATTACCTCCGTTGAATGCGGCAATTACTCCGGGGTATTCACTATCACCAATGATTAAATCGTATAATCCATTTCCATTAAGGTCGAGCGAAAGCAGGGTTGACTCAGCGTGTTGCACGCGCTCCGTTCCGTCTTGAATCAAACCTAACGCAAGACTGTCGTAATAATCAGCAGTTTGTAATCCAGAAAACGCACACGACATCAGATCAAGCGAGTTTCCTACTAAGGATTCCATGAATTTTCCGTAGCAGACGTCGCCAATTTCAAAATCCAGACCGCAGGGTTGACGGTTAACAAACTCGGTTACCACTACACCTAAAAGATTAAATGCTAAAATATCAACTGAACCATCCCGATTAATGTCTCTAAAAACGGGAACATCAGACCCGTTTACAAACAGGCTAATGTCCTGTCCGTTAGAATTTCTGTAGGTAAGATATGGCCCCGGAATCGCTTTCTCAAAACGCAGTTCAGTTGCCGTAGATGTATTCTTAAAAATCATCACAGACGTACTACCTACCTCACCTTGCGTCATAATATCGAGCTTACCGTCGCAGTTGTAGTCGGCGGTTTTGACGTAATTGGCGGCCGGCGGCAAGTGCTTAATGACCTCGTGATCGTAGCGGTAGTAAAAATTTCCGGAGTCGCCTTCTTTAATAAGCGGAATGTAGCGATTTCCATTGCGATCAAAGCCGAGTATATCCAATTGACCGTTGAGGTTGAGATCCATTTCCACCAATTGAAGTTGATCAATACCACCCGCCCAAGCAAGTGATAGGGTGTCGCCGTCTACCATAACCGGAACGGTATCCGTAAACGCGAAGTCCAAGCGATACTTTGTTTTTTCTTCTTGCGCAGAGACAAAAAGCGAAAACAATACCGCACTGACTGAAAAAAACGATTTGAGAATAGTAAATGAGCGCATTGGAGATAATTTTATACAAATTTACGATGAAAAGCTAAAATATTAGTGTGTTTTTAGTTACACAATGTAAATAAATGTAGTATGCGTTGATATCATCATTGGAAACACAATGATTTAACAAAATAATGGTCACTTACGAAATGACACCTTAGCGTTGCTCTTTTAAAAAAGAGTAAGGCATTTAACATATCAAAATAAAAAAATGCGACAATTTCACATGCGCGGGTCATATATCCTTGTCAATATTATATATTTGCCGTCCGTTTTAAAAATCGTTAAAAAGTATTAGAACATGCAAAATAAGGGGTTAATTAGAGGCTTTGCCATTGTGTTTGCGTTGGCCTGTCTTTTTCAATTGTCCTTTTCCGTAGTCACCTACAGAGTAGAAAAGGCGGCTAAGACCTACGCCGATGGCGATGTTGAAAAGGAAAATGCCTACTTGGACTCCATGAGTAACAAGCGCGTTTTCAACTTAGGCATTCGCAACTTCACCTACAACGAAGCAAAAGAGCGCGAAATCAATCTTGGTCTTGACCTCAAAGGCGGTATGAACGTCATATTAGAGGTATCGGTTAAAGACATCATCAAGGAGTTGTCGAACGATAAAGAAGAACCTTTATTGATTGCTGCTATTGAAGCTGCCGACAAAAACGTTGGAGGGTCAAATGAGCTTTACATCAACGTATTCTTTCGTGAATTAGACCGCATCCTCGACGCAGAAGACGTCGCACCCAGCTACGCATCGTCTCGCCTTTTTGGCACCAAGATGATGAACGACCGATTGGGTTTCAATGCCTCCAATCTACAAATCAAAGAGGAGCTGCGCGGCGAAGTTGAAGCAGCGGTTGCCAATGTGTACACCGTGTTGCGTGCACGTATTGACCAGTTTGGTGTGGTTCAACCCAATATTCAAAAGCTGGAGAATACCGGTCGCATCTTGGTTGAGCTACCGGGGGTAAAAGACCCCGATCGCGTAAAGCGTCTTTTGCAAAGCACGGCTGAGCTCGAGTTTTGGAACCTTTTCGAAGGCGCTGAACTCATCGAATTCATTGGTGCTGCCAACAATCGCCTACGCACCTTAGTAGAGCGCCCCGAAGGCGACCAAAGTGGCGAAAGCGATATCCGCGATGTATTAGATGATCTCGACATCGACGCAATGAGCGACGATGATCTGGCACAATTAGACATGGAAGACATCGAGGATGAAGCCATTGAAGAAGAAGAGGATACGCTGATGACAATAGCCGATGATGCAGACGATGCCGATGATTTTGAATCATTGTTGTCTGAGGGCGATGGTGACACGACCGACATCGAAAGCGAAGAAGATTTATTCAACCCACTTTTTGACGTCTTCGCACCAAACTACGACTTTCAAGAAAACCGTCCGGGTCGTGGCCCCGTTGTTGGTTACACACGTGTTCAAGACACCGCTAAGGTAAACGAATATCTCAATATGCCACAGGTACGCGCCCTGTTGCCATCCACAATGCGCTATACCAAATTTGTGTGGTCGGCAAAACCAGAAGGACCAGATCAATTGGTTTACCTTCTTGCACTTAAAGGAAACCGCGACATGTCGCCGGCATTGGATGGCGATGTTGTTGTTGATGCACGTCAAGATTTCGACGACCGCAACCGTCCCATCGTCAACATGCGCATGAATGCCGTTGGTTCGCAAAGATGGCAAAAAATTACCCGTGACGCATCCAGTCAAGAGCCTAAGCGCAGCGTTGCCGTAGTGCTCGACAACTTGGTTTACTCCTTCCCTACCGTTCAATCTGAAATCAGCGGAGGAAGCACGCAAATTAGTGGAAACTTCACCATTCTTGAAGCCCAGGATTTGGCCAACATATTAAAGGCCGGTAAATTACCAGCAC
>SKIJ01000165.1 GCA_007116495.1 Cryomorphaceae bacterium
ACCAATTACCACACCACCACCATAATGGATAGCATTCAGCTGCCGTATTGCTTTCCCAACGATCGCATGGCAACGTCCTACCGCGTCGTTTACGGAAATCATCAAAGATCGTTCACCAATAGCACCATCCGAAATCCCATCAAGAACGTCGTCAACCAAACGAGTGATGGCCTGGAAATCAAATTGATTAACCCCAAGCGGATCGAGGTCATGGCTGATGTTAAAGTTGGAAAAGAAACCAGCGCGTCGTTCCAATTTACCAACGATACCACCTTGCAATTTACGCTACAACCTTCGCAGATTCTTTATCTCGACCTTACGTACCTCAATAGTCGGGAACTGGTTCAAGACCGCCACGCCTTTCGGCAAAAAGATAAGGTGCTCAACATCAACCACAACTTTCCGATCAAAACCATTCCCGGAAAAAAGGACACGGCGCACATTACCATTAATGACTACAAGAACACTTCGCCGGTTTCGGATGTGGACATCACCGTGGTCAGTTTTTCCAACAGTTACAAGTTAGACTACACACCAAACCTTCCCTATTACGGAAAGCAAGCCCCAAATGTGCGCAACAAACACAATGTGCGCATTGAAAATGATCACCCGTACATAACCGTAAAATACCCCATCAATCACGAGTGGGCAAAACGATTTGAACTTTACGGTAAGCTCTACTACGACCTGCTGTTGCAACCCGACGAAAAAAAGTTTCACTACGTCCCTTTAGCGGACAGCACTGCCGACGGAGAGATTGCAATTTACCCCATTCGCAACGGTCGCTTTGAAGAACCCGTAATAGTGAACATCAACGGCGTACCGGAATACTTTATCAATGCAAAACAAGAGACGTACAGCATTCCCGTGAAAAGCAATACCAATTACGTCAATGTTCGGCTCTTCGATCAAGAAAAATTTTTACGCGTACCAACAGTTAAAGGATTTAAAACAATGGTCTCCTTCAACGTTCCCACGACCGAGAAGTACCTTCCTTTATCATTTAAAGAAAAAGAAAGCCTAGAAAAATACTATATACGTCTTACGGGCTACATGACCGCTCTTAAGACCCACGATCAATACATTGTTCACCGAAGGGGAGACCACATCTACGGTCCGTTTACATTTAAACATGGACATTTCTTAAATGTTGAAAGGGAGAACATGAAGGTGAATCTGCGCACGGGTTACAGCTACGCGGTTGATTTTAGAGAGCGTTCGATGGTGATTGAAAAAGACGAAAGCATCAGTTGGTCATACCTAGGCGACCATAGCATGGGAAGTCGGGTAAACCCCTACGAAACGTACAAAACCACTCCCGATACCGCGGGCTTTTTCGTGCATCCATTGCTTAAAAAACTTCACAAACTATCGAGAAAAAATACCCGACATCGAGGAAGGGCTAAGTTGTATCCCTACACACGAGATCGGATTTCAAATATTTCTTATTACGCATTGTTTTACCACGACGGTAAACCCGACCAAGTATTGAGCGTCATCGATTTTCACGATAGACAAACATTTTATTTGCCGGGCAGATACACGATTTACGGGTTTAGTTTTGACAAAGGCAAGGTAAACGTTTACAAAGGTGTGGGCGTCCTTGAAGACAACAATACAAACTTGTTTGGTCTGGAGCATTACGAAGAATTGGATGACCGAAAACCGAGTTTCATCGACGTTTTGTCTATCGACAGCAATGCGTATAACATCATCATCAATGAAAAGGAAATCGGTATCACCTACGAGAGCGATACCACCGACAAGCCCAAACAGCTCTTTAGGGGGCGCATCATTGATGAAGACACCAAAGAACCCATTGCTTTTGCAACTGCAGTTGCCCTTAAAAACGGAAAGCGAATCGCTTCATCCGATACCGATTTTGAAGGGGAATTTACGTTGCGTATTCCAGCGGACGCTTACGTCGATTTGGAGCTTCATTTTTTTGGTTATGAGACACGTATCTTTAAAAATGTATGGATTAAATATAACGTATCACATACGTTTACACTCAAAGAAGCAGAAGACTTTGAACTTGAGGTCGTTCTTTCCGATAAACCTTTGATAACTACCGATGCCACGACAAGGGTAACCGGAAGATACGACGATATGGCCGTTCGTGAGATAAGCAGCGTATCAGCCATGACTGCAGGTGTTTACAAATCGGAGGGCTTTGACTCGTCAAGGCTTCGAGGTTATAGCGATATACCAAACACATCCATCGCAGTTGGCGGTGTACCGGCTCAGTATGGCGATGGTGAACTAAGTGTGCCGCCTCAGATGGATATTGAGCCTCTGGAAATGGACGCATCGGGTATGCGGAGTAATTTTTCCAACAGTGCCATTTGGCAAACCAACCTATTGACCAACAACAGCGGCGAAGTGCGTTTTGCTTACCAACTTCCCGACGACATCACCACTTGGCGAACGCATATTCTGGCAATGGATGAGGACTTGCGAACCGGGCAAACAACCGTTTTGACCAAAGCCTACAAGCCCATCAAAGCGCAGTTGTACACCCCGAGATTTGCCCTGCAAGGTGACAGCATCTTGCTGCGTGGCAATATCCAAAACTTCACTGGCGAACGCTACAAAAGTGATATATTGTGGAGCATCGACCCTTCGGATACCACAACGACCAATCACAGCATCCAGCGCCTGTACGATTCCGAAACGTGGCTTGACGTCCCTGAAGGAATCGACAGTGCCAATGTGTTTTTCGGACTTCGCACGGTAAGCGGATACGAAGACGGAGAAGCGCGCGCATTTTCGGTTTACCAAAAAGGCGTGCCTGTACACTACGGCAACGGTTTTGTGTGCATGGACGACACCACATTAACCATTGATTCTGGTTTAGACGCAGCGCACACCTTGGAAATAAACGAAAGTGTTGCCCACATACTCGATGCTGAAATAAGAAATCTCTACGATTACCTCCACAACTGCAACGAACAAATGACGTCGCGTTTGTTGGCCATTGGCCTAATGGAAAAACGCGAGAGCAGCAGAACCAATCGCCGGGAGCTTAAGCGGGTTTTTAAAGCCTTATCAGACAATCAAAACGCGGATGGCGGTTGGGCTTGGTGGGGTAAAGCCAATAACACCAATCTGGTTATGACCCTTGCCATTGGCACGAGACTTCAGCACCTCAACGATTTGGGTTTGGCAGATGCAAACGCCCAAGACATGCTCAACATCATCAAAAGTAAGGCAGCA
>SKIJ01000101.1 GCA_007116495.1 Cryomorphaceae bacterium
GGCCCCATCGGATTTCCAAGTATTACCGCGATCAATGCAGTGCTCAACGCCGATCAACACGATTATTTTTACATGTGTGCCAACCCCGATTCGCCCGGCTACCACAGCTTTGCGCGCAATAATCGCGAGCACGAACAAAACAAACAACGCTACGTGAAATGGCTACAAAAACAAGGCATTCGACGCTAATCATTCTTTTACTTACGCAATTAGCACTGCAGGCACAGGATTCGCTCAGCGAACGTTTTTTTACACCTTCTGATACACTAAACAAACAGCGACTCAATACATTAGTCATTGGATCAGGTGCTGCGGGTGCTGTTACCCTCACAGGTTTATATCAACTTTGGTATGCCGATTACCCCCGCACTTCCTTTCAATTAACCAATGACAATCGCGATTGGTTGGGTATGGATAAATTCGGACATGCAACAACAGCTTACTATACAGCCGTAACAGGCATTCGAGCTATGCGCTGGGCAGGTGTTGACAACAAAAAGGCCATCTGGTACGGTGCACTCCCCGGCTGGCTGTTTTTAACCACTGTAGAAGTCTTCGACGGTTTAAGTAAAGAATGGGGGTTTTCTTTTGGCGATATTGCTGCCAATACGGCTGGATCTGCATTAGCTGTGACACAAGAAGCCTTGTGGCAAGAACAAAAAATTATGCTTAAGTTTTCCTTTCACGAAAGTCCTTACCGCGAAAGACGACCAGAAATGCTCGGCGAATCTTTATGGTCTTCGTGGCTAAAAGACTATAACGGACAAACATATTGGCTGTCGGTCAGTCCAGGTAGTTTTGGCTGGGATGTTTGGCCTGAGTGGCTTTGCCTATCTGCAGGCTACAGCGGACGTGGCATGATTACCGGGGATGCAAGCAACCAATCCACAATGCAACAATTCGCAGACCTTGAACGTGCACCGCAATTTTATGCTTCTCTAGACATAGACCTCACCAAACTACCAGTTAAAAATAAAATTTTGCGCAGCGTTCTCCAAGCCATTAATGTCATCAAACTACCTTTCCCGGCAGTAGAATTCTCTCCTAATAGAGGATTTAATGCACATGGAATCTACTTTTAGCGATGCAAACAACCTTTCAACAAGTTGAAACAACGAAAAAAAACATTGATGCTGTTGATATTTAGATTACTGTTTAAAGATATTTTTCATTCGATATTAACAAATATTTTAAATCATAATCCTTATATTATCAGCAAGTTTAACGTTTAAAAATTACACAATAATGAACAAGAAAGAATTAAAAACAAAAGCATCACAAACTATTGATGACGTATCTGCAAAATTAGACGAGCTTAAAAAGAAACGCGAGGAAGTTTCTAAGGATGCGCACGAAAAATACGACTCAGCCATTGCTGATTTAGAAAAGAGAAAGAGCGATCTTGAAGACAAATTTTCGGAGATGAAAAGTGCCTCTGATGAAACCTTCGAAAAAGCTAGTAATGCCTTTTCTGAGGCCTCAGAGTCCTTTAAAGAAGGGTTTGAAAAATTGACCAACTGGTCATAACCACTACTCCCGCATAAAACAGAAAACCCCGAATTTATCGGGGTTTTTTATTGAAACTTATGCCCGTCATCTCAACGACTAAACACATAAACATCAATCTATTCAATTGCCGCCTGAACACGTTTCATAAACGCATTCAAAGCTTCTTTCTCGGGTGTTCCGTTTTTGATTTCTTGATTCACCTCAAGAGCGCCGTAGAGGTTGGAGACCAGTTCACCGATAACTTCGAGTTCTTCGTCTTTGATACCACGAGCGTCGGCAAAATTCTCGAGTACTTCCAAGGTTTCGTGGATATAGTCTTCGTCGTTTTCCTTGATGAAACCAAGGGTGTGCTTAATGATTGGTAATCTCATCGATCATGCGTGTTAAGAGTTGTCCTTTACTTCCTGCTTCTTCATTGATTAATTTACCGTCTACAAACGAGGCAAACGTTGGTAAATTACTCACATTGGCCAATTTTCTGCTTTCAGGATACTTCTCAGCATCGGCATAAACGAATACCACGCCTTCGGTTTCTCCGGCCAAGCGCTTGAATTTCGGCTTAATCATTCGGCAGTTGCCGCACCAAGTAGCGCCGTATTGTACCAATACTTTCTTATTGTCTTTGACAATGTCCGCGAGATTGTCTTCGTTTAATTCTTTCATATTAAATTATGTTTTTAAGTTTCTAATTGTTGATGCAAAAGTACAAATCACCGTTATCTATTTTGAATCATTGTTGACTACGTTATGCTTTGATAAGTAAAATCTATCAATCAAATTGTATAAACCCACCCAGTCCAATCATGGCACCAACTTCTCCTGATTCTGGTAAAATGGTTAATCCAACATCAACGCGCAACGCCCGAAATATGTTCTGCAGGGAATACCCAGTCTCCAAGTAATGATGTCCATTGACATCGTACATCCCATTGACAAACACCTGCTCCTTTACGCCCATCAAACGGGGATAGAAAAACTGGGTGACCAACAGTTTGCGAAACTCGTAATGCGTCATGGCTTGGACGTATTCGCTTTGGGTAAAAAATGAGTAATACGGCATGAGTCTAAACTGATTGCGCGTATTCATTGGAGCAAAAATGGTCTGATTGGCCAAGAAGTGCTTGACGTCTTGAAACATTGGATTTGTATTGAAAAACGTTCCCGCAACCACGTTCCAGTCTAAGGTGCCGCTCACGCCAAAGGAAACAGCCTGTGCGTAGTTAAGCTGCAAATGCGCAAATCCATCAGAGGCATCGTCGTAAACGCCGGTGCGAAACATCACCCCGTACTCAGCTACGGATGGACCAAGGTTTGGGTTTTTATAGCCATTGTACGAGCGGTAGGTCAATTTTGGACGAAAGGTCATATCTACGCCCAACCTGTAGGCGTTGTGGGCAACGAGATTGTCTACCGGGTTATTGGGCAGTAGTTCTCTACTTTTAAAAAGCCAACGTTTATCAGAGGTGTTTTCCAACAACGTCCGTCGGTTGGCATCGGCCATAACGCGGAGTTCAGTTTTTTTATTCCAGTCGTTTTCAAATGCCAGTCCGACATACGTACGTGCATAGAGCTTTTGAAAATTTTGTCCCAGCAAAAGCGTGTGTAGGGTATTGACAAAATCAAAGATGGGTTGGTTTTCGTCGAACTGCTCCACGAAATGTCCACCTGTTAACGACAGCTTGCGTTTGTAACCGTCGTTGTTATGCTTAAACTCCATCCAACCTTTAGCAAAGGTGGAGTTTTCGGAAAGTCCGTACCGCACTTGTCCACCTGCATTGAATTGATACTTTTTTCTCAGCCAACTCTTATAGGTCATTCTCCCTTGAACAAAATATCCTTCAACGGTATTGTAGCCCAATAAAGTAAGGGGTGAATGCCACCTGAGTTTTCCGTATTTGCCAATTTCATAGGTAGCGCCCAAAAAGGGATCGAACCATTCAAAGCGCTTGACGTACTCTGTGGTGTCTTCGTTGAGACCTTTGACTTCTGCCAAACTATCGCCAAAATCATAACCCCGCTGCTCATCGTCCGACAAAGGAATAGGACGCTTATTCAACCATTGCTCTTCCGTCCACTTGGTAGCCAATGAATCTACCTTGCGATAGCGATGGGTAACCACTTCGGGATCTTGCTTTTGTTTGCGCTGCTCTTTCTCGATGCGTTTGAGTTCGCGTTTGAGTTCTTTTTTGCTATTGACCGTCACAACCGTATCTCTAGCGCTGTGCACAGACGTTCCCTGCTCCTCTTCATCAATTGCCACTTCGATGGCACCAATAGATGTGTTGATGGTGATCTCGTATTCGTCAACATTGGCGATGTACGAGTACTCCCCGGCAATGCCCATAATTTTACCCGAGAAATCGATGCGGTGGTTAACAGGCATCCAAATGCCTTTATCTACCGCTTGGTGCAACTGTTTGATGCGTACATTAAATCCGGTGATATAGGTACTCAAATCCAAACTGTGAATGGCAAAATCGCCATCGCTGATGTAAATGGTCCCCGAATAGGTATCCATCCCTTTGGTTTTGGGCGTAACGCTGATTTTAAAAATGGTTCGTCCGTTTTCCTCAAAAGATCCGCGATAGCCGAAGCGATAATAGAAAAAAGCGTTGGGCGCCAGAGGCGAAACCGCGCCGGCAACCTTGGGGAAGTAAAAACTGGCATTGATGTAAGCATTGGGTGATGGTGTTTCTGTAGCTACCGTACGCATAGCAACTACTTTTTCAGCTACCGAGTCGGGTTGTTGAAACCTTAGTTCACTAATGCTTTCTGTGGTGAATGTGCGGTTTATATAAATATCGTCGCGTTCTAATAATCGTCGAAAGACCCTCGGTGCTTCGGTAACTTTTCCTGAACCACGAGTATATACTTTACATGTATAAGCATCAACCAACAAACGATGATACTTACTACGTGCGATCGCTTGTCGCATGATTGCATACGCGGGATCTTCCTCCCCCGGTCGCACCTCAATTACACCAAGCTCAGTGGCATTGCTGTGCATACGCACGTCAAGCTGTTGCCACGCACCACTACCTGTTACCGTCTTCCGTACATTGCTGTAACCCACATATTGAAACACCACCTCTTCCGTTCTTCCTGAATCCAATTGTAGCTCGTAATATCCTTGGGCATTGGCAGACACCCCTTTTCCCGTATTTGGCACAAATACAGATACGTAAGGTAGTGTGTCGCCCGCAATATCCGTAACGTAACCATTTATCCCCTGCGACCACAGGCACCGTGATAAGAAAAAAAAAGCTACAGTAATTCTCGCTGAAGAGAGCATATTAGTGTTTAGTCGTTAATACTGCTGAATATTTATTCTTTATGGCATTAAAGGTAAGATTAGAATAAACGTCTAATATCATTATTTTTAGACGTTTTCCGATCTAAATCCATTGTTACTGTTGGTGATTCAGAAGATGGTAAATCGCTTTTTATTTCTTCTTTTCACAACCGTGTATCGCAAAAAGTGTTGCGCGATAAAAACCAATTCTAAGCTTATTTTTCAAATCTAATTCATTGTTTAGGAATGCTCAGAAGCACTACAATATTAAATATCAAAAATACAATTAATGATCAATTCAGTCAACTCACCAAACCCCACCCTCATTAGCCAAAAAATCAATAATGGAAAGCACCGTTTGCTCGTTTTGAAACTGACGAGGATATTGAGGTACATTAACATCAGTAAAAGCAGTATTTTTTGGGCGACTCCGTAGATCGTTTGGATAGTCTTTTGTCCAATGATTAGTAAACGACAATTGTGTCTTTGGTAATCGCAACCATTGTAAAACCTGTTGATGTAATGCTATGTTTAAATCAGCTAAAAAACTGTATCTGCGATGAAATATATCAGCTAGGTCGTCTTCAAGGTAGGCATAAAAAGGACTGGATCGATATGCCGTACGCAGACTGTGCAGGTGTTCTTCCACCCAATGCTCGCGGTAGCTGATCCGTGCATCTCTTGTGATGACTTTACCTTTATTTATGACAGGTACCGACAAGCGAACAATTTTTTGCGGACCATCAATCAGGCAGCGACTGTGTATACTTTGTCTTGGGAGTGTATCATAAAGTTCCAAGATTGGTGCTTCAGCTTTCAAATACGCCATATACCAATCCACGGGTGCAAGAAAGGGTAAACTAAATACTGTGGCGTTGTGCATGATTTAAATTTGATGCAAAAGTATATGCTACGCTTTGCGAATGAGACATTAAAATCGTGATTTGAACAACAACAACAAAATGACGTCACCTGATTGACCGTTCCACTTTGAACTCATACCAAAGATTTCTGTTTACATATATAATAACAAAATCGATTTGATAATGACGATTTGACACTTAATTTAGCTGTTGCATTCAAATCTTTTAACACCAAATCACGTTACACAACCACTACTTATGCGGTACTCATTTAAACCATACATTGAGCCTAACAAGTCTAATTTCGAAAAACTGTTTGACGTTTTTAAAGAACTGATCTTGTACACATCCGGTGATGTTGAAGAAGCATTGGACTGGTTGGACGAACTCAACAAACAATACAACATTTCCGACCCCGACTACACCATAGATGATTTTGTTGATGAATTAAAAGAGCGCGGCTTTCTTCGTGAGGAAATCGAAACGCCCGGTGGTACCCCTACCCGCTCCATTTCTGAAAAAACCGAACGATTGCTGCGACGTTCAGCCATGAATAAAATATTTGGCAAACTGAAAAAAAGTCGAGCAGGTAATCACAAAACATCTTTTAATGGCAGCAGCACCGACGAAAGCGATGGCACCAGACCGTATCAGTTTGGCGATGCAATCGAACACATCGATATGCAACAAAGTATGAGAAACGCCGCCGTCCGTGGTGGTCTCGACAACCCCGGCCTGCTACCTGAGGACTTAGAAGTGCGGCAATCGCACCACCAAACCTCCGTATCAACTGTACTGATGATCGACATCAGTCACAGTATGATTTTATACGGTGAAGATCGCATCACTCCGGCAAAACGAGTAGCGTTGGCATTGAGTGAACTGATCACCACGAGGTATCCGAAAGACAGCTTAGACATCATCGTATTTGGCAATGACGCTTGGCCGGTTCCGCTTAAAGAACTACCCTATTTACGCGTTGGGCCGTACCACACCAATACCGTTGCCGGATTGCAATTGGCCATGAATATTCTCGGTCGAAAACGCACCGGAAACAAGCAAATCATGATGATTACCGACGGGAAACCTTCATGTATTTTAGAGCCCGATGGTTCATACTATAAGAACAGCATGGGGCTGGATGACTACATCGTCAACAAGTGCCTTCACAAAGCAGCCGAATGTAAAAAACTGGGAATACCCATTACCACATTCATGATTGCTCAGGATCCGTACCTCATGCAATTCATCGATTCATTCACCAGCGTCAATGGTGGCAAGGCACTGTTTACCGGTCTCGATGGACTTGGAGAAATTGTCTTTCACGATTACGAAAAAAACCGAAAAAATAAATTATGATCAAAACACTAGGTGAGCTCCGCCAATCCAATTACCAGCCAAAGCGCGTAAAAGATGAAATCAGAGATAATCTGATTGTAAAACTTCAAAAAAACGAACGTCTTTTTGAGGGCATTCATGGATATAAGCATACCGTAGAACCACAAATCATTCGTGCCATCTTAGCAGGTCACAACATCAATTTTCTGGGGCTTCGCGGCCAAGGAAAAACGCGAATGGCGCGGCTACTTACCGAATTTTTAGATGAATACGTACCCGCCATAGACGGAACGGAATTATTCGAGGATCCGCTACAGCCCATTACCCGAGAGGGTAAGGCGATGATTGAAAAACACGGTGACAAAACGCCCATTCGTTGGGTACATCGAAGCGAACGATACTTTGAAAAACTAGCCACCCCTGATGTGTCTATTGCAGATTTAATTGGCGATGTTGATCCCATCAAAGCTGCCAACGAACGGTTGAGCTACGCCGATGAACGGGTCATTCATTTTGGGATGATACCCCGGGCTCACCGGTGTATTTTCGTAATCAATGAATTGCCAGATTTACAACCTCGCATTCAGGTTGCGCTTTTCAATGCACTTCAAGAAGGCGACGTGCAAATACGCGGTTTTCAACTACGTCTCAACCTTGATACGCACTTTGTATTTACCGCTAACCCCGAAGACTACACACAGCGCGGCAGCATCGTAACACCTCTAAAAGATCGCATTGGTTCACAAATCATGACCCACTATCCCGATACAGATGCATCAGAAACCATTTATCGTCAGGAATCAAAAATTAAGAATGCTGACATTGCAAACTGGAGCAATGCTGTTAACGATACACTGCATTCTCTCATCGACACTGCACGCAAAAGTGAATACATCGACCAAAAAAGCGGTGTATCAGTACGACTAGGCATATCAGCTAGAGAGCTTTTGTACGCTGCCGCTGAAGAGCGCTGTTTGATAAATGAACAAACGAAAACATCGTTTAGGCCAGTTGACTTTTTAGCCATTGTACCTGCCATTATTGGTAAAGTAGAACTGGTTTATGAGGGCGAGCAAATGGGACCTGAAGACGTCGCCAATGTTCTTATCACACAAACACTTCACGATATTTTAGATGATTACGGCCTGCCCGCCATGGACAAAATAAAATCAGCAGACGAATCGCATCCATACAACAAAGTTGTGCGCTGGTTTGAGTCCAACCAAGAGATCCAACTTGACTCCACTTCAGACGATGGTGTATATCGAGATACGTTAGACAATGTACCGGCATTATCAAAACTAATCGACGATGTAGAGGTGAAAATTGACAGTGATGAACGCTATTACCTCATGGAGTCCATCTTGTGGGCGTTGTGTTATCGCAACCGACTAAGTCGTGAAACAGAAGATGGAAAAGTAAATTTCTTTGATACACTATCGTCATACCTTAAAGATTAACGCCACAAAATGAATGTCGTTTTACACATGACATGATGAAAAGTTGACACTTACATAACCTTGTAGCATCGCAATAATTCATATTTTCGCCAAAATTTGAGAAATACATTGGGTTATTCTTGGTTACAATTCATTCAACTACTTGGTAGTGTAGCGCTGTTCATATTTGGCATGAAGGTGATGAGCGACGGGATTCAGAAGTCTGCCGGTTCACGCTTTCGCTCTGCGGTTAACACCATTACAGCCAATAAGTACTATGGTTTACTTACCGGAATGCTGGCAACGTTTCTCTTGCAGTCATCATCTATTACAACGGTTATTGTAGTTGGTTTAGCTAATTCCGGCATACTGAGTCTTTTTCAGTCCATAAGCGTAATGTTGGGAGCCAATATTGGAACAACCATCACCGCTTGGTTGCTTACAATTGTTGAGTTTAGTGGATTTGATTCAAAAATTGTTTCGCTGGGTATGATTTTCATTGGTGTAATCATGCTTTTCAGCAAGAAAGAGCAATACGTGTTCAACGGTGAAGTGATTGTCGGTGTTGGTTTACTCTTTCTCGGGATTCAAAGCATGCAAGCGTATACGCCAGACTTACAATCCAATCCGGATGTATTGCGATTTCTGAAAGACTACGAATTTGAGAATACAACATTTTTCAATAGATTGTTGTATTTGCTTATGTTTGTGGGCATAGGTGCTGTGGTAGCCATCATAGTTCAATCATCTACAGCTGCTGTGGCCATTACACTGGTTATGACGGCAAAAGGTTGGATTCCCCTACCCTTTGCGATGGCTTTGGTGTTAGGAGAGAATATTGGAACCACTGTAACGGCAAATGTTGCGGCACTTATTGGGAATGTTCAAGCCAAACGTGCTGCCCTTTCTCACTTTTTACTCAATGCATTCGGTATCGTCTGGGCTTTGGTCTTTTTCAACTTATTACTTCATTTCACCGTAAAGCTTACCGTTGCATTCTCTGGTCAAGACCCTATGGAAAACACCAATGTCATACCAGTGGCGCTATCATTTTTTCATACATTATTCAACGTAATCAATGTTGGTATTTTCCTTTTTGCTATCCCTAGTTTGGCCAACATCACAAAGCGCATATTCCCGGCTAATGATTTCAATAATGGAAGTGTACTGTCGAATGAACTTTTTAACAGTGCACAAGCTACGGCTCCACTAATGGCCATTCTACGCGTTAAAAAGGAAATCCACTCAATGGTGAAAATATCTCAGCGTGCTTATCAACTTTTACCCAAAATACTTTTAGAAGGCGAAGAAGTGGTTGCTAAGGAAAAGCTTGAAAAAATTCGCCGGTTAGAATCTACAACGGATGAAATGGAAGTCAACATGTTACAGTTCCTTACTAAGGTATCAGAACAAAAATTAGCGCCTTCACTCAGTAGAGAGATTAGAGACCTAATGAGCTCCATTAATTATATGGAACGCTGTACAGACCTCATTCTTAAATCATCCTATAATCTCATCGGTCAGAAACAAAAAAAGGCATTTTTTACACCGCAGCAGCGCAACAATGTACTCAATATGATGTCTGCTGTTGGAAAAGCTTTCGACAACTTAGAAGAGGGATTTTTATTAGAGCGCTTTGACTTGAAAAAAGCCGAATCACTGGAGAACACAGTCAACGAAACATTTCTCTCCTTGCGCGAGGATTACCTAAAAAAAATTGAGAGTGGAAAATTCACCATCCAAAGTGGATTATTCTACATGGATGTTCTCAGTGAACTTGAACGTATGGCTGATCACTTATATAACGTGGTTGTAACCATGAGCGCGCAAAACCAATAGTTTCAAACGTTCTAGTTGCCACCTTAACTACATGGAAGAGCATGGTAAGCTGAGGCAATTTGTGGATTTAATTTGCTTCAGACATGAGGTTCAATACGCCAAAATATCCATCTTTAGCTGAAGAAATAATCTTTGGAATGGGATTTTCTCCATACTTCATCCACCACATCCAAAGAGAATCATGACGCTCTTGAGGAATCTTGCCCGGATAAAGTAGATTGAGCAGCTTATCAATGTGTGCCATGGATTCGGAATGATGTCGTTTTTCTGCCCGTAGTAGTTTTTTTTCTAACTTCTCCATGCCCTTTATTTGCTTTGCACGCTGTGCGTTGACTGCACCAATCATGCTTCCATCTGTTTTTGCAGCTATCGTTTCCAGCTGATCAAATAAACCGGCAATTACATCCTTCTCCTCTTCCAGCGTTAGCCTTAAGCTGCTGTGATTACGCACCCAATTTTCTTTCCACTCTTTAGGTGGTAAAAACAAAAGATCGCTTTGTAATTTCTCGTAGCGCTTGATGGATTTGTTGTCCATCAACGCAAAGCCATGACGCAGCATTAAAACGGGAAACGGAATGTTAACAGCATCAAAAACACTTTTTAACTGAAGCCAATAGGCCAACTCTCCGGGACCACCAAAATAAGCAACATTTGGAAGGATACATTCTTGGTACACTGGGCGTAAGATGACGTTCGGACTAAAGTGCTGCGGTTGTTTATGCAAATGGACTTTGAATTCTTCAGTAGTCCAAGAGTCCGCCTCGGTTGCAAAGCCATTTGGGGTACGTTTGGGGTAAATGCGACCACCCTCCCCAATAAAGAACAAATTGACATCTGCCGGATGAGCTTGTTCTGTATAACCAACGTCAGAAAGCAATTTTTTGGATTTGGATAATGGTTCAGAAAACCCCTCCCCAAAGAGCTCTCGTTCCATTACAGGAATAAATAAGGATTTAAGTGCTTTGTCGTCGCCGTCAATGACCACCAAACCGTACTGGGCGAATAAGTCATGCGCCCATTGACGCGTTGCATCTGCCCAATTGTCGTGCGTAACATATGCGTTTTTTAGATGGCGCATTATTTCTTCCGATACAGCACCGGCTGGAAGTTGCGATGCAAACGTTTCTAGCCATTTTTCCATACCGTCGGTTGGAGAATGTCCAACGCAGCCTTCAACGGGTATGTCAAACGTCCACTTTTTACCATCAATGAAAAAATGATTGGCCTCTTCCCAATCGTGGTCCTCAGTTGCCATCCAAAACACCGGAACATAGTTGTGATGTGGGTCAGTTTCCGATAGTGACTTAGCCGTGACAATCGTACTAATGATTTTGTAAATGCTGTAAAGTGGTCCTGCACCAAAGCACGCCTGATGACCAGTTGTAACAGTAAGGGTGTTGGATTTGTTAAGCGCATCGATATTGGCCAATACCACGTCCTTAGAAGCAATGACACTGTTACACGTCTCGTACTGACGTCTAAGGGATTTAACCAACACATCACGGTGTGTGAATTGAGCAGCCCTGGTCTTTGCTTGAGCAAGCATGCCCGTATTGTTGGGAGAGTATCCGTATAAATCAGAAGGCAAATTACCGCTTAGATAGTCCTTAATGATGGATGATATATGAGGTGCATCGAGAAAACTCAATCGCGCATAACAGAAGGAATCGCTCATGATCTTTTTTTGGTTGAACTCACCAGCCATAGCCCCAAAAACATAAGGCTGCCGTTGATAAGCAATAGTTCAAAACTAAATGTATAACCGATTAGCTGCGGACCATACACGTACAAAATACCGGAAATGGTTGGTGCTGCAATAGCTAATAATGGCACATAACGATCTGTAACATCTCGTTTGGTGAATAATCCAAAGGCATACAATCCTAATAATGGCCCGTAGGTAAAGGTTGCTACGGTAAAAATTTCTTTAATCACACTCTCCGACACAACGTAGCGAAATACAACGACAACAATAACTAAGAGAACACTGATGCCAACATGAACCCACTTACGCGTTCGTATTTCACGAATATCAGCTGTTTTGTCCATTCCCAAAATATCAACGCAAAAGGAAGTAGTCATGGCTGTCAACGCGCTGTCTGCGCTGCTGTATGCAGCCGCAACCAAACCCAATAAAAAGACGACGCCTATCCAAACAGGAAGACCTTCTGAAAAAGCAACTGCGGCAAACAGTTCATCACCAGCGGCGGAAATATTCATCATCGCTGCGTAATCGTAGAGGTATACCCCAAGTCCTAAAAACAGTAAATTTACAGGCAGCAAGCAAAGGCTAAACCATATCATATTCTTTCGGGCGTCCCCTAAATGTTTACAGGTTAAATTTTTTTGCATCATATCCTGATCCAGTCCGGTCATGGTAATGGTGATAAACATACCGCCTATAAACTGTTTGACAAAATGACGTGGTTCACTTCCAAAACTATCCCAGTAAAACATCTTGCTCCAATCGTGATTGGAAACGTAGGCCACGGCACTTTGATTGGGCGACAGCATATCGTGCAAAAAGTAAAATGTAAATCCCAACGCAAGAAGCATGAAAAGTGTTTGCAATGTATCGGTATAAATGATGGTTTTGATTCCTCCTTTATGCGTGTAAAGCCAAATCAACAATACCGTACTCAAAACGGCAACCCAGAAGGGTAAGCCCAGAGCGTCAAACACCAACAATTGTAAAACCAAGGCAACGATGTACAGTCGAAATGCGGAACCCAATAATCGCGAGAGCAAAAAGAACCAGGCTCCTGTTTGATACGATCGAAATCCAAACCGTTGGTGAAGATAACCGTAAATGGAAACTAGGTTTAATCGATAATACAAGGGTAAAAGAACAAAGGCAATGACGGCGTACCCGGCAAGATACCCAAATACCATTTGCATGTATGAAAACCCATTTGTGGCCACCCAACCGGGTACACTAATAAACGTTACACCGCTAAGCGATGCGCCTATCATACCAAAGGCAACGAGGTACCATGGCGACTGTCGATTTGCAGTAAAAAACGTTGCGTTATCGGCTTTACCGGCAGTAAGCCGTGAAATGATAACCAATACAGCAAAATAGATGACGATGACGATAAGCGCCGTCATAAACGGGGATAAATAACGCGCTGATTAAGATTGCGATCAAGCTCAATCCAAACACGCTGCACATTCTCAAAACTTCCCGAAGGTGTTTGCGAAAACCTGAAATACTGTTGAAGTGGTTCCTGCTCTATGTTGTTACCAATAATTTCATTGATGAAGTACCAGGTGACGTCAAATCCCTGCATTGCGAAGCGGTTCGCCTCACGGTTGAATGTTCGCTTGTGTGACGCCATAAAGTCCGATAATCCATGGTGTTCAATGTTGATGAAGTAATTCTCGGGGCGAACCAACTGTAAGCGTCCTAATTTTTTTAATTCTACGGTGGGCATCTTTACCAACTCAGACTCAGAAAATAACCGAATATTTTCGTTACGACGTGAAGCGAGAGTATTGACAACATTGGCTATGTATGTTTGACTGCTCCCCAGCACCACTACAAGTTGTTCCGTAGAGTCACCTAATTCATCAAAGTATGCATCCAGAACATCATCACTAATATCACCCTTCATAGAAATAGTATTGGTATCGTTAAGGTTATGAATAAAGCCTTTAGCCCTATCAGCATACACGTTATCGCTTTGATGAAGCAGCAACACCCTTTTTCCCGGATGGCGACGATTAATGTATTTAGCAATTGCCTCAACTTGCACCTCTGCACTTGGCAAACATTGATATACATTGGGAATTTGAAGGATGTTTTGCTCAAGGCTGAGAGGAGAAACCATCGGAACATTGATGTCTTGTTTGGATAACGCGCGCTGCAATTTTTTTAACTCCTTCTGGAAAATAGGCCCGATTACAATATCCATGGAATCCATTCCAGCAATAATGTCTTTACTAATTGACTTATCTGAGAACACCCATACTTCGGAACGTACGCCATTTCCCATTAAACTATCAAGGGCAAGCTTTACTCCGGCATAAAAACTCAAACTTACCTCATTGTCCTCAACCCACTTGTGATTTCCCTGCTCATCCATATCATCGCGCTCCATATCCAACGGCAAAAACAACGCAATGCGAACAATTTTCCCTTTTGGATACACCCTATCCAGTGAGTACAATGACGTATCGCGTTTAACCGATTCGTCTTTCGTGGGTCGCAGTGGAACGAGCAACATTCTGCCTGGTTTAAGTCCTTCTTGTAAACGAGGATTAAATCGTTCTAAGTCTTCATAAGTGATGTCAAATGCACTGAGTATATCCGATAATTTATCACCTTCTTTGATGCGGTAAAGCGTGAACGGTTGACGCGTGGAGTCGGTTGCAGTTGTCATCGCCTGCATTTGCTCATTTTTAAACGTCATTTGCCGACGAGTGATTTTTAGTCGTTGGCCTACCTTAAGACCATCACTTAACTCTGGATTCAGAGATATCATCTCACTGGCCGTAATATTGTAACGTCGTGTTAACGAATACAACGTTTCACCCGCTTGCACTTCATGTTCAATGTAATTGGAATTGGTGTTGGAAGTAACCGGTTGCTGTTCGTCAGAAGAAAGCGACTCTTTGATGGGCGATCTTCGTGGCGCTTTTGGGATGCGAATTACCTCATCAACGCGCAAACCAGACTCTTGTAAACCGGGGTTTGTTTCAAACAAGATGTTTTCAGTTACGTCGTATTGGCGGGTTAAGCTGTAAATGGTTTCTCCTTGCTTTACGGTGTGAAAGTGAAAGCGCGAGGAGTCAATGGGAACTGTAGCTTTGGGGATGTAAACCAACACACGGTCACCGTCTTTGAGTACATCTATAGTTTCCGGATTGAGCTCGTAGAATGCATCAACCGTCATTCCGTACTGTCGGGCAATGCCAAACGCCGTTTCACCCGGCTGAACAATGTGTTGTTGAAGTTCAGGATCCTGAGCGTAAAATAAAACAGGTAAAAGTATAAAAAACAATAGCCTAGCTAATCTCATCTAATGTGTTAGTGTTACTTTAAGTGCATCCATTTAATATCATTTGATTTATTTTCGATACCGATTATGGGTTAAGTGGCACAAATGTACTCGTTAAATCAGTTGGCACCGCAAACTTTGTTTTCTACTCCCATTCGATGGTTGCAGGTGGTTTACTACTGATATCGTACACCACACGGTTAACGCCTTTTACACGATTAATGATGCGGTTCGATGTCCGAGCTAAAAAATCATAAGGAAGATGTACCCAATCAGCCGTCATTCCGTCGGTAGACTCTACAGCTCTCAAAGCCACAACCTGCTCATACGTTCGTTCATCACCCATTACACCTACTGATTGTACCGGGAGTAAAATGGCACCGGCTTGCCATACGTTATCGTATAAATTTTCTTCGCGAAGCCCTTGGATAAAAATATCGTCAACATCTTGAAGAATACGCACTTTTTCTGGAGTGATGTCGCCTAAAATGCGAATGGCCAATCCCGGACCGGGAAACGGATGACGTCCGAGTAATTGCGGTGAAATTCCCAAAGATGCTCCTACTCTACGCACCTCATCTTTAAACAACAGACGCAATGGCTCAACAATTTTTAAGGTCATAAAATCAGGGAGTCCACCCACGTTGTGGTGCGACTTAATGGTTACCGAAGGACCTCCAGATGAAACAGACTCAATGACATCGGGGTAAATGGTGCCCTGAGCGAGAAAGTCCACCCCTTCAATACGCTTGGCTTCATCGTCAAATACCTCGATGAACACACGACCTATAATTTTTCGCTTAGCTTCGGGTTCCGACTCACCTTTCAGCTGGGTCAAAAAACGTTCCGACGCGTCGACGCCTTTCACGTTGAGCCCCATGTGTTTGTACTGCTCCAGTACGCTTTCAAATTCATTTTTGCGCAGCAAACCATTATTGACAAAAATACAGTGTAAGCGATTGCCTATGGCTTTATCGAGTAGTACAGCGGCAACGGTACTATCGACACCACCAGACAAGCCCATAACGACCTTTCCATTCCCTACAGTTTGACGAAGGTTATCAACCGTTTCTTCCACAAACGCAGCGGGAGTCCAGTCACACGCACACTTACAAATATCCACAACAAAGTTGCCCAGCAGCAAAATGCCATCTGTTGAGTGATACACCTCGGGGTGAAATTGAATCCCAAAAGTTTGTGTTCCGTCAATATGAAAGGCTGCGACGGCTACATCCTCTGTGCTGGCTATAATCTTGTAACCTTCCGGAAGTTCTTTGATGGTATCTCCGTGCGACATCCACACTTGGGAGCCTTTGGAAATGCCTTGAACAAGTGGATTGGTATCGTCTATGAATCCTAAATTTGCGCGTCCGTATTCGCGTACCTCGGATTTCTGAACTGTTCCACCCGCACGATGTGCTAAGTGTTGAGCACCGTAACATACGCCCAAAATGGGGACGCCGGCATCAAAAGCAATGCTTGGTGGTAGCGGGGCATTTTCCTCCAATACAGAATGTGGACTTCCCGAAAGTATGTATCCTTTTACGTTGGCGTCTTTGGGATTGACATTGTGAAAAGGTTGAATTTCACAGTAAACGTTGAGTTCACGTAAGCGACGCGCAATCAACTGTGTGTACTGCGAGCCGAAATCGACGATGATAATAGTTTCTTGCATGGGCGCAAATATAGGGTATTTACATAGGTAAATTAAACAATGTCGTTCAATTTTGCTTAGCTTTGTGCCCATGATAAAAGCACGTGGAATTTATAAATCGTTTGGCGAATTAACCGTTCTCAACAATGTCGCCTTAAACGTTGAAAAAGGTGAAGTTGTGTCACTCGCCGGGGCATCTGGCGCCGGAAAAACCACCCTGTTGCAAATACTAGGGACCTTAGATGTACCGGACAAAGGCTCCGTGTATTTGGAAGACGTGGAAGTTACCAAACTCAACGACCGTGATTTGGCACGTTTTCGCAACCAAAATATTGGATTTGTTTTTCAATTCCACCACCTGCTCCCCGAGTTTACCGCTTGGGAAAACATCGCCATTCCCGCCATGATTGCCGGTATGAAACGCGATGATGCCCGTAAAAAAGCTGAAGCGTTGCTCAATTTAGTTGGATTGAGTGACCGAGCCAATCACCGTCCGGGGGAGTTATCCGGTGGCGAATGCCAACGCGTTGCCGTTGGTCGGTCTCTCATCAATGATCCATCCATCATACTTGCCGATGAGCCCACCGGTAGTTTAGATTCTCAGAACGCCCTGCAAATTCACGAGCTCTTTCTCAAACTGCGTCAGGAATTAGGTCAAACATTTTTAATCATTACGCACAACGAGACCCTCGCGCAAATGGCCGATCGCACCATTCATATCAAAGATGGCCGCATTGCCCCATGAGGCCGGTTTACAAACTGCTCATAGAACGTGCGGAAGCCTGTAACAACACGGCCTTCATCCCCAACGACCCCATCGACGTGCCCCATCGCTTTTCACAGCAAGGCGACATCGAAGTGGCTGCTTTTTTTGCGGCGCTCTTTGCTTGGGGGCAACGCAAAACCATTCTCAATAAAACGCGCGACCTCATGATGCGCATGGATAATGATCCCTTTGCTTTTGTGATGTCGGCGTCACCGCTTGAACTGCGCGCCATAGAGGGATTCGTCCACCGCACCTTTAACGCGCAAGACGTAGTTGACCTGATTTACGCCTTACGCGCTACGCACAACCGTCACGGAAGTTGGGAGGTTCTCTTTCAGCCCCATAAAAATGAACACAACTTTGGGCCATCCATTACCCGCTTTCGAGAAGAAATGCTGAAGCACGTTAGCAACCCCACTCGGGTGTCGCGATTCTTGTCGGATCCCTCGCGGGGAAGTGCGGCCAAGCGCATCGTAATGTTTCTGCGCTGGATGGTTCGTCAAGACAATGCAGGAGTTGATTTTGGCATTTGGAAAACCCTCCCCATGAGTAAGCTCTCCTGCCCCTTAGACGTACATACGGCGCGCAGTGCGCGTAAACTCAAACTGCTCACCCGCAAGCAAAACGATTGGCGCGCCGTAGAAGAACTCGACGAACACCTACGCCTCATTGACCCCAATGATCCCGCTCGGTTCGACTACGCTCTTTTCTGCATGGGATTGGAAGACGCTGCAGATTTGTAGTGGCGTGACCATAACGTTTACGCACCGTCAGCGGATTGCGCTTCAAAAAAATGGTCTTACTTACTCGACAAAAAAACACCTTGTTTTTTCGTTGTGTTTTTGTGGATTTCGACGAAAAAATGATGTACTTTTGGGTGATGCTTAAAAAGCGAAAACACCACAGGTTTTTACGCTGTTAATGAATAAAATGACCTTTATGAAGCGGACGATACACAGCGCATCTCTCGACGTTTACAGCGCAGACATAACAACTGAACTCGAACTACCCTTAGTTACCGAGGGGATCAGTGCGGGCTTCCCCTCACCTGCCCTGGACTTCGTAGACCAAACAATTGACCTCAACAAACAGTTGGTGCGTCATCCCTCGGCCACCTTTTACGGCCGAGTAAAAGGCATTTCCCTAAAAGACGCCGGCATCGACGACGAGGATCTGCTGGTCATCGATCGCAGCATTGAACCTGAAAGCGGGAAAATAGCCGTGTGCTACATTGATGGTGAGTTTACCGCCAAACGCATCGACGTGCGTAACGACGAGCTTTGGTTGATGCCGGAAAACGATGCCTATCCGCCCATTAAAGTGGAGGAAGACAGCGATTTTGTTATTTGGGGCATTGTTACCCACGTCATTAAATCGTTTTAAATGTTTGCACTGGTCGATTGCAACAACTTTTACGCCTCCTGTGAGCGGGTATTTCGGCCCGACTTACGGCACAAGCCCATTGTGGTTTTATCCAACAACGACGGCTGTGTGATTGCCCGCAGCAACGAAGCCAAGGCTTTGGGCATTCCTATGGGAGCGCCCGCATTTGAATACGCCTCCCTATTTGACCAGCACAACGTACAAGTGTATTCAGCAAATTTTGCCCTCTACGGCGATATGAGCAACCGCGTAATGAGCATTCTTAGCGGATATAGTCCAGATGTGGAAATTTACAGCATAGATGAAGCCTTCCTCAAGTTTAGCGGATTTGAACAATTCGACTTATTTGCGCACGGTCAATCCATGCGTCAGCAAGTTGGCCGTTGGACGGGTATTCCCATCAGCGTGGGCATTGCGCCCACTAAGGCATTGGCAAAAGTTGCCAACCGTGTCGTTAAAAAATTCCCGGAACGCACCAATGGTGTCTACGTCATCGACAGCGAAGAAAAACGCGTAAAAGCACTCAAATGGCTCGACATTAAAGATGTATGGGGTATCGGGCGGCGGCATGCCAAACGCCTTAAAGCACTGCACATCAACAGCGCCCTCGACTTCACCGGCCTAGACGACCATTGGGTGCGTAAAAACATGTCGGTAGTAGGACTGCGATTGAAGCACGAACTGCAAGGACTATCGCGACTCGACCTGGAACAGGTACAAGCAAAAAAAAGCATCGCCACTACCCGTTCGTTTGAGACCATGTACACCGAGTTTGCTGAGCTTAAAGAACGCATAACCACCTTTGCCGTGTCGTGTGCTGAAAAGTTGCGCAAGCAAAAAAGCTGCTGCAACGCACTCACGGTGTTTATTTATACCAACCCACACCGTCACGATCTTCCGCAATACAGCCGCAGCATTACCCTCAAACTGCCCTTCGCAACCAACTCAAGCATTGAGGTGAGCAACTTTGCCCTAAAGGCACTCCAACAAATCTTTAAATCCGGTTACCACTATAAAAAGGCGGGTGTGATTGTACACGACTTTACCCCCCAATCTTCCCAACAGCTAAATGTATTTGAGAACCGAAACCTCAAACACATTCCCATCATGGATGCCATCGACAGCATCAATCAACGGTTCGGACAGCAGAAGGTGCGACTCGCTGCGCAAGACCCAAAGCGCATCTGGAAAATGAAGCAGCAGCGCCTATCCCCGCGCTACACCACAAACCTCGCAGACATCATTACAGTTAACGTTTGATGATTGGAAACCTCATTCTCGTAAACAGACCAAATGAAAAAATTATAGCTGTTTTCAAGAAAAATCCTATTCATAATAAATTACTAATTCCTACAAATGCATTAAACCATTATTCGTGTAGTTAGTTGTAATGTTATTAAACTAAAACACTAATTATCATGAAAAAATTACTATTGCTCTTTTTGAGCTTCGCAACATTTACGGCGTTTTCACAAACAGCCAGATTACAAGCCATTCACAACTCCCCCGACCCGGCAGCTGACACTGTCAATGTTTTTGTCAACGGCGCCCCTTTTGTTCCCGATTTGGCATTTAGAAACGCTACTCCATTTGTCGATGCACCAGCCGGCACGCCTTTAACCATTTCCATTCTACCAAAAGGAGAAGTTGATACGGCCAATGCTGTGTTTTCAACGAGTGTTACGTTAGCTGCTAACGAAACCTATGTCATCATCGCCTCGGGAGTTGTTGATGCAACAACCTATCCCACACTTCCGCCCTTCTCATTGGAAATTTTCACCGGCGCTCGTGAAGTTGCCGCTTCAAGTGGCGATGTCGATGTTCTTATTCAGCACGGTTCACCAGATGCACCTGCTGTGTTGGTCAACGAAACATCTGTACCAGCCGGAAACTTAGTACCCAGCATTGCTTTCCCGGATTTTATTCCCGATTACGCCGACTTTGTGCCATTGGATTACGAACTTGACATAAGATTAGTCAGCGACAGTTCATTGGTAGGCAGCTACTCTGCACCATTAAATACGCTTGGACTAACCGATAGCGCCATTGTTGTATTCGCCAGTGGTTTTGCCGATCCTTCGAACCCCGGTCCCGGATTTGGTTTATTTGCAGCCTTGGCCAACGGTGATGTGGTTCAATTACCAGAAACTACTCAACGTTTTGCACGAGTGCAAATCATTCACAACAGTGCGGATGCATTGGCAGAGGAGGTTGATATATGGTTAGATACCGTGAAAATACTCCCCAATTTCATGTACGGCGATGCCACTCCATTCTTAGATGTCCCTGCAGAACAAAACGTTGTCATAAGTATTACAGGACCTAATTCAAACGACACAACGGGTTCCGTTTACAGAACAGGCTTAACATTAGATGAGAATGAAACGTATGTTGTCATTGCCGCAGGTTTAGTAGATAATGCCATTACGCCCTTTGAGCCTTTAGATCTCTATATATATGCCGGTGCTCAAGAAGCTGCGATGGATTCAAGTGAAACCGATGTTCTCGTGTTCCATGGTGCTACAGATGCGCCTACAGTAAACGTAGATGAGCGCACCGTTCCTGTAAACGGCTTGATAACAGGTATTTCATTTGGAGATTTTGATGGTTACTTGCCATTATTAACCGACGACTATGAATTGGAAGTTCAGTTAACTGATCAAACAGTAGTTGCTGTATTTGAAGCTCCTCTTCAGTCAGCCGGTTTAGAAGGACAAGCCATTGTGTTATTCGCTTCAGGGTTTGTTGATGAGACATCCAATCCGGATGCACCGTTTTTCTTAAAAGCCGCATTAACAGATGGAACTGTTATCACGTTACCATTGATTACCAGATTGAGTAATGAATCATTCGGCAGTTCAGCGGCAGAAATTACGCTCTACCCCAATCCAACGACTGATGTATTATTCATCGATGGTATTGAATCTGGAACTTCTATACACGCTGATATAATTGATGTAAATGGTAAAACTGTTGAACGCGTTTATAATCCTTCGTTTGGTGGTGGTACTTTTGAAGTACCAGTTGGTCAATTATCAACCGGATCGTATTTCATACGTTTAAATGAAAATGGTAAAATTTCAACCAGTCGCTTTATCATCCAGAAGTAATCAACATTTCAAGTTAGATCGATTTAGTTAAGGTTAAAGAAAAACGTCGTCTCGAAAGGGACAACGTTTTATTTTATGACAGAATTAGAACGTGTTTTCATGAAAAAAAGAAGCACATAACGTTTGAATTGAGTTCTAAAGAACCTGCAGAGGTGAGTATTTTTAGTGCTTCGGGACAAAAAATCTACCATGGCCAAATAGAGAGCGGAAGAGAAACACTAGACACACGTCAATGGGCTTCCGGTGCATACATCGCAAGGGTATTGCAAAATGAAAGAATAACGAACATTCAGATTGTGGTGCAATAAAAAAACAATTTGCTGCACAGCTTTTAGAAAAATCTCGGGACTTGGTCTCGAGATTTTTTTTTCACACTACTGAATAATAATGGTGCTTTTTTACTACACAAACAGAAGCCATTACTATAAACATTTAATGATTGGAGATATCTTTCTCATTGTTATAACGAACAATTGCTGCTGCTATAGACAGCCCCTAATTGACAATAAACTTCAATACCAAGGGTTTATCACCATCCCCGTGAAGCACAATAGAATAAATACCGGCAGCGTAATACTGATTCAACACAACCTCATTTAATGGCACGGAGGGCGTCGAAAACGAACCGGATTGCATGAAGGCGCCTTTGGAATTGAATATTTCGTAAGAAGTGTATTTGAATTTTCCGTCAAGTGCTCTTAGATAGAACCGATTGGTTGAACGAAGGACAGGATTGGGGAATAAGACAATGTTTTGTACGTCGGGAAGGAAGTTGAAGACATTGTCGTGTGTGAGCTTGTCCTTAAGCAAAGTACCGGGACGTTTCATGAGGACGTGAGTAATGAATTTGCTATCAACATTTTGGTAATAAAAAGTATCTGTTAAAGTTACAGGTCTATGATCCATCTGACCGCTGAAGTATAAAAAATCATCAGATTTGTTATTTAGGGGTATAATTTGCGCTTTAGAATACCGAGATTCATCTATAATAACTGTTAGTAATCTGCTTGGAAAAGCATATTCTTTCTCCAAATATCCTTGATGATTGCGCTTTTGAATGCGTGTACTATCACGTTCTGCGAGGACAAGCCATAGCTTATCATCCAGATATGTAACATCATGAAATCGAGCACGATCACTTGCAACTTCGGTTGCGAAAATTTTACCATTTGAAGAATTTAACCCTATTAAAATTCCTGATGTAGGACAATTTTGTGGACCAACCGCCGCTGCAATTTCCTTCCCTTCATCTAGAGCCTCACCTCGAAACCAACCCCCAAGCCAAATGTTTCCATTGGCTGATTCCGTAATGCTGTAAATCACGGACAAATCTGTGAACTGAATATCTTTGGAAAACACAACACTTCCAGAGGATTTACTAACTTTTACTATCCTAGTTATCCAATCTGTATAACGACAAGTTGACGAAGTATTTGGAGAACCTTCTGATAATGAAATTAATAAATGATCATCTGACACTTCTAAATTAGCGAAAAACGAAACTCTTGATAAACCCTCCATTGAAATATTCTCTGCCCACCTCAATTTACCTTCGGCAGAAATTTTAGCTGAGAAGTATTGAAAGGTATAATCTGACCTAAGTTCAAAACCATCAATAATCATATTCCCCTTTTCGTAATATCCTAGCAGGTAAGTATTTCCTTCTTCATCCGTTTTAATATCGAGAACACTTACATCGAAGACTCGCTCTATTTTTAACTCCCATTCCAACTGATTATCAGAGGAGTATTGAGCTACGACAGTTTGAGGTAAGCTTACTGGTTGGCGGGTATCGAAGTGAGGCCCTGTTGTTACTGAATGGTTCTCGGGAAAAACTAATACTTTACTATCATTATTTGTTAAAGAAACCAAACCTCGCCAAGCAACTACAAGTGATTTTTCAAGGAGATTTCCCGTTGTATCATAAATGGCATAGTAAAGTCTACTAGCCCAGTCATTCTGAAAAAGAGACTGCTTTACTTCTGGAAAAAAAGCAAAATCATGTCTCGACATACTTGACACCGTTAAAATACGGTTATCTCTTTTTTGAATGTATGGTTTTGAATATGCGCCGCCACCCGAAAAACTTGTTGTAGCTTCAATGGATCTCGACCAGCCGCGTTTACTAGGAATAGCTTTGGGGATGAAATCTCCCGAATATTTAAATGTGTATGTGATATTATTCGATCCAATAATAGACGTTTGCAGACTTATATACAAATCACCATTTTTATAAAATAAAGAAGGTGTTACATCGCGAAAATGATAATTTATAAAGTTTGGCAATTTCGCTAAAAATCCCGTTCCTTTTTTAGTTCCATCTGTAATGAATAAAGATAGCCCTTGGGTGGTACTAACTCCCAAGAACACAAATTGATCATCAATTTTTTTCACGGTTTGTCCAATTGACATCGTTATTCTCCCATACTTCCAGCGATAATTCATTGTTGATTTACTTTCTCTTTGGGTTAAACCATGCATACCATCTCCTATTTCAAATAGTTTTTCTACCGTATCGTTACGTATAACTATGGGCTCGATTCCGGAAGAGTCAATGTCTGAAAAACAAATTATTCCATTTGAATTTTCACCTACTATAAAAAACTCGCCTCTGGTTTTAGTTAATGATGGTGAGCTTATTTGAGAAAACGATTGGGAGTTTACTTTGTATGTTAATAATCTTGTTAGCCGAGGATGTTCCTCTGGACTAAATTGATAGTCTCGAGTCGGATGCTCCAAAACAATTGTCTTAAAATTCAATGGTCTTGGATTTATGTAAAAATCACCTCTTGCTTGATCACTATTACGAAGAGGTAAGAAATCTGTGTGACTGTAGTACAAAGAGTCTTGATTATCGTCACGAAACAAAGTATCTGTAAATACAGTATTGCCGTTTGTCACTAAAGATCTAATATATCGTCTATTATTGATATTCTTAAAACCCCAAAAAAGGAATAAACCATTAAAGTTAAAAGTAGGGTCTGGCAAAGCTGATGCATTAAATAGACTATCTAGACTAAGCGGTAAGGTATCTAAAGTTTCATTAAAATAATTAAACTTTAAGATGCGGCTCCTACCAAAGTTTAGGCTATACATGCAACTATCCGCAACTCGAAAGGGGAAATTAAAATCAAATTGCTTTATAACGTTTCCGTCAAAAAATAATACACCATTAGTATGTAAATTAAACAAAACATGGTCGTTTGTCTTATAATAAAAAGGAGTCCTAGAATAAGGTCGGTGAACAATCGTTGAGTCCACTAAAAAAATACTGTCATTTACAGGAGATATACCATGGAGATGTCTTTTCTCATCAAAATAATAAAGCGTATCTTGAATTTTGAAAAACAAACTATTCTGTCTTCGATAGGAAATGGAATCATCAACGATGTCAAAGTTCACAAAATCATCGGTGCGTTGAAGACTTCTCTTGATTAACATACCATCTGCATCACGATGTTCCCTAATGAGGCAAACATAATCACCTTTGCTATACACTACTGTGTAGTCACCTGCCGACTGACTAATATCCTCCAACTGCCCATAGCTAATCGCCGCAAGAAAACTAAAAAGTGAAAGTAATAGTGCTTTACACATCTGTTCTTTTCAAAAATTATCGTTCAGAAACCACTAAATGCATGGTTTATTTGGTTTTTCAAAAGTAGTAAAAAACTCGTGATTAAAGTCTTAAATACAAGAGGGCATTTCGGTTTTTCTTTACGTCTAATTATGTCCCTAAATGAGATATAGAATAATCATAGACAAACAAAAAAAGGCCAAACAGCACAATGCTGTTTGACCTTTTTAAAGTCGGGGTGACTGGACTCGAACCAGCGACCCCCTGGTCCCAAACCAGGTGCGCTACCAACTGCGCCACACCCCGAAAACAAATAGGTGTTATTTTGTTGTGCGGTATTCACATTTCAATTGCGGTGAGAGGGGGATTACCTCCCTTCGGTCGGTGAGCTCCACTTCGTTCCGGTTCGAACCCCGGGTTCTCATCCCCCTCTCACCTTTTCGGTGCTATGCAATTTCAAATAACAAAATTACTGCGGTGAGAGGGGGATTCGAACCCCCGGTACGATGTTATCGTACGGCAGTTTAGCAAACTGCTGGTTTAAGCCACTCACCCATCTCACCAATGGAGGACATTTCCTCGTTTTTCGGACGGCAAAAATAGACACCTTTATCGAACTTACAAGTACTTTTTTTATTTTTTTATCGCCTTTTTTTGGCCTTACTTTTGTCCCACATCATATGACCTTTTTCGCCAGCCTCAACCTTTATGGCATTTAGAAATACAACTCGTTTATGCGTCAAGTCCTTATCGCTTTTTTTGTGCTGATCTCAATTGGTGAATCCTTCGCGCAAATCCGCATCCTCTTTATCCTCGACGCCTCAAATTCTATGAATGCTCGCTGGGAAAACACCTCCCGCTGGGATGTTGCCCGAGAAACACTGAGCAAACTTCTCGATTCGCTGGAACAATCACCTAATCCACCCGAAGTCGCCCTGCGCGTATACGGACATCAGCGCAATTTCCCGCCGCAGTACTGCGACGACACCAAACTTGAAGTGGCCTTTCACGCCAATTCATACCGGCATATGCGCAACAAAATAAAAGGTTTGCGTGCCAAGGGAACCACACCCATTGCCCACAGCTTGGAGGAAGCCGCTCAAGACTTTCCCGACAACAGCAATGGCAGAAACAGCATCATTCTCCTTACCGATGGCAAAGAAGAATGCGATGGCGATCCGTGTAAAGCCTCGCGCATGCTTCAAGAAAAAGGCATTGCCATCAGACCGTATATTATTGGTATGGGGATGGAACTCGACGATATTACCTCGCTGGACTGTGTGGGGCGAACCGTTAATGCTGAATCTCCGGCACAATTGACTCAAGAAATGCACTTGGCCGTTCGCTACGCCCTCCTTCCTACCTCTGCACAGGTAGATTTGCTCGATCACCTCGGCAATGCCAGTGAAACCAACGTGGCTGTTAGCATAGCCGAACAATTCTCTGGGAAACCAGCCTATCACTTTATCCATACCCTCAACCGCATGAACCGACCGGACACCATAATGATTGACCCGGGACCGGTATATCGTGTCACCGTTCACAGTACGCCTCCGGTAACCCGTGAACACGTGCAAATCAATCCCGGTAAGCATTCTCATATTGGCATCAACCTTCCCCAAGGAGATTTGGTTTTCAATATTAAACCCGATGGTGCATATACCGATTTGCGGGCCATCGTAAGAGAAAAAGGGAAAAAAGCCATTGTGAATAATCATCCTGTACCCGGAAAGCATCGCTATTTGAGTGGTGAATACGAATTGGAAATACTAACTCTTCCGCCAGTTAAACAAACGATTGAAATAAAAGCTGGACAATCAGCTGACGTTAAAATACCCGGTCCGGGCACGGTTACCTTTCAAGCAAACGCCTCTTTTTATGGACACATTTTACACAAAAAGGATAACCAATGGGTAAACATATACACTTTTGAAGGCACTAATACACGTCATGTAATGGCTATGCAACCGGGTGAATACCGACTGGTTCACCGCTCCATGGCTTCTAAAAGCATACAATTCAATAGAGATGTTTCGTTTTCGGTAAATACCGGTGGAAGTACTTTGGTCAAAATTCCTTAATCATGATAAAAAAAGAAAAAGTGGATTACGTTATAGCGGAACTTCAGCGATTATATCCAAATCCTCCGGTTCCACTTGATCACAGTGACCCATATACGCTTTTAATAGCTGTTTTGCTTTCTGCGCAGTGCACTGATGAACGCGTTAACAAAATCACTCCCCTACTTTTTGCTAAAGCTCGTACGCCCGAACAAATGGAAAGGTTAACGCTGGAAGAAATTGCCGATATCATTCGTCCGTGCGGACTTACTCCCATGAAATCAAAAGGTATTTATCACCTCACGCGCATTCTACTCGATAAATACGACGGTCAAGTCCCGGCGGATATGGAAGCCCTTGAAGCGCTCCCGGCTGTGGGACATAAAACCGCTTCGGTGGTAATGAGTCAAGCCTTTGGTGTGCCGGCATTTCCTGTAGATACCCACATTCATCGACTCATGTATCGATGGGGGTTTTCCAACGGTAAATCCGTGGTACAAACCGAACGCGACGCCAAGCGGTTATTTCCCAAAGAAAAATGGAATGATCTTCATTTGCAAATTATTTTCTATGGACGTGAGTACAGTCCGGCAAGAGGCTGGAACATCGACATCGATTACATCTCCCGACGGATAGGGCGAAAATCTCTTTTGAAAACGTTCACCAAACAATGAAACTATTAATCTTATCGCCCGCATTCTATTTTCTTGTTTCTCTTTTAATCATTTTTAAAATTGGACAAAAAAGTAGTCGACAATTTCGAAGACTAGTCATTGCTTGGAGCCTGTTATTCTACCTGTTTACCACACCTTTTATACCACATGCCATGATTGGCTGGTGGGAAAACCAATATTCTCCCGTTAACCTTCAGAACCTCGACGATAACCATACGTATAAGATTTTGGTTTTGGGTGCTGGTCACGGAAACGACGAACGCTTAGTAGACCTTACGCGTATTAATTCCCATGCCCGTGCACGCATAAATGAGGGCGTTCGCATTGCCAACCATTTGCATCAAAGTCATTTGTTTACCTCCGGGCATTCCGGAAATGACAATACACCAACCGGTATTGTCATGCGAAATGCGGCAATTCAGCTTGGCTTTAATCCATATCGAATTAGTGTACAGGCAGAACCCCACAATACCAAAAGTGAAGCCGCTAGCTTTTACGATACATTTTTTCAAGAAGAAGACACCCTTATATTAGTGACTTCAGCACAGCATTTACCACGAGCGCTCAATCATTTTAAACGTGCCGGCATAGAAAACATCATACCAGCTCCTTGTGATTATGTAACATTCAGAAACAATGAATCTTATAAATTTGGACATTTCATTCCAAAGCTTCACTACCTGCGAAACATGACGCATTTCAACAAAGAATGGGTAGGCGTATTGTTTAATTTGTAACGCACAAATTGTCCATTTGGAGCGCTCATTGGACTTTGTTCCCTGCTCACTGTGCCCTATTTTTGTACACCAATAATGAATATACATACACCTATGAGTAACGCAGAACTTACCGATATATCTAATGTAGAAACCACCTATAAAAATGACGTCATCAACGACTTCAAACTAGCGGTTGAAAGCCGCGAAGCCAGCTTGATTGGCCGACGCGAAGTGTTGACCGGAAAGGCCAAGTTTGGCATCTTCGGCGACGGAAAAGAAGTTGCCCAGATCGCATGGGCCAAGGCCTTTAAAAATGGCGATTTCCGTTCGGGTTACTACCGCGACCAGACCTTTATGATGGCCATCGGTCAGCTCACCACCAAAGAATTTTTTGCCAGTTTATACGCCAATACCGATCTCGAAAAAGAGCCTGCTTCCGGTGGACGCCAAATGAACGGCCACTTTGCCACCCGTAGTTTGGATGAAAATGGCAACTGGAAAGACCTTACCACTCAAAAGAACTCCTCGGCCGATATTTCGCCTACGGCCGGACAAATGCCGAGATTGCTCGGATTGGCACAGGCCAGTCGATACTACAAAGCGCACAACGACGAAGGTATCCAACAAAACTTTTCCAACAACGGGTCAGAGGTAGCTTGGGGAACCATCGGAAATGCCTCCACCTCGGAAGGCTTATTCTTTGAAACGTTCAATGCAGCTGGTGTTCTGCAAGTCCCCATGGTTATTTCCGTTTGGGACGATGAATATGGCATCTCTGTACATGCTAAATTTCAAACCACTAAAGAGAATATTTCTGAAATCTTGGCCGGTTTTGAACGCAACGAAAAACCCGGCTACGAAATCATCGTGGTGAAAGGTTGGGACTACCCCGCCCTTATCGATGCCTACGAACGTGCCGGTAAAATTGCCCGCGAAGAACACGTGCCCGTTATGATTCACGTGGTGGAAATGACCCAACCGCAAGGACACTCGACCAGCGGTTCACACGAACGCTATAAAAGTCCCGAGCGACTTCAGTGGGAAAAGGAATACGACTGTATTGCCCAAATGAAAAAATGGATGATTGAAGTGGGCATCGTGACGGAAGAAGAAGCTAACGAAATAGAAAAAGAGGCCAAAAAAACTGCCAGACAAGGCAAAGCCGAAGCGTGGAAAGAATTTATCGGTACCATAAAGGCAGAACGCGACGAAGCGGTTGGCTTATTGGAAAACCTGCAGAATGAAACCGGCGACCAATCGCTTGGCGCGAATGAATTAAAAGCCATTACAGAGCCAATTCGCAAAGAATACATGTCGGCATTGCGTAAGGCCGCTAGAAAACACCCCGACGCCGATACCATCCGCAGCATCCATGCGTGGCTTGAGGATATGTTTGCCCTGCGTCACGACGACTACAGCAGTCACTTGTACGCCGAAAACGAACGTTCCGCATTAAACGCAGAAGAGGTGCGCCCTACCTACGACGATGATGCAGAAGAGGTTGATGGACGTATCGTGTTGCGCGACAACTTCGACCGCATCCTCGGGGAAGATGGTAGAGTAATGATTTTTGGTGAAGACAGCGGTAAAATTGGCGACGTCAACCAGGGATTAGAAGGCCTGCAAGACAAGCACGGTGAACACCGCGTACAAGACACCGGTATTCGCGAGGCGACCATCATGGGACAAGGCATTGGATTGGCCATGCGCGGCTTACGCCCCATCGCGGAGATTCAGTATTTGGATTACCTCCTGTACTGTCAACAAATCATGAGTGATGACCTAGCGACGGTGCGTTATCGCTCTCGCGGCGGACAAATGGCTCCGACCATCGTCCGTACCCGTGGACACCGCTTAGAAGGCATCTGGCACAGTGGAAGTCCACTGGGCACCATCTTACACAGCATGCGCGGAATCTACGTATTGGTACCACGCAATATGACCAAAGCGGCCGGTTTCTACAACACCATGTTGGAAAGCGATGACCCGGCACTAATCATTGAGTGCTTGAATGGCTATCGCTTGAAAGAGAAATTACCCAACAACCTCGGCGACATCCGCACACCATTGGGCATCCCTGAAGTCATCAACGAAGGCAGTGATCTTACCGTGGTGACCTACGGTTCCAACTGTCGCATAGCACTAGAAGCAGCAGCCGAGTTGGAAACCATGGGCATCAACATCGAAATCATCGACGTACAAACCCTTCTGCCATTCGATGTGAACCACCAGATTGTGGAGCACTTGAAAAACACCAACCGCGTTATTTTCTTCGATGAAGACGTGCCCGGAGGCGCCAGTGCATATATGATGCAGCAAGTATTGGAGGAACAAGGCGGCTATCAGTACCTCGACGCCAAACCGCGAACACTGTGTGCTAAAGCCCACCGTCCGGCCTACGGTACCGATGGCGATTACTTCAGTAAGCCCAGCGCCGATGATTTGGTGGATATGGTACTAGAGATGATGAAAGAATAAGCGTTGAGTAAAGAAAGACTGCATCTCAACTTGGTGGCCGGTGTTTTAGAAGCACTGGAAACCGTATACGGCAAATCCTTTTACGCCGATAAAGTCATCGAGCGCTTGCTCAAGACCAATAAGAAATGGGGTTCTCGGGATCGCGGATTTGTGGCCGAAACCACCTACGACATGGTTCGCTGGTGGCGTTTATTGTGGGCCATTTACGATCGTGAGCCAACGCTTAAGCGCAAAGAGCTTTGGAACTTATTTGGCATTTACAGACTTTGGCAAGGAAAAGATCTGCCCGATTGGGATAAGTTTGACCGCATTCGCGATTTTGATGTCCACGCGCGATTAAACGCCCTTCCCGACGACGTAGGTTTGAGAGAGTCATACGCCGAATGGTTTCACGACTACGCCCACGCACAACTGGGCAATAAATGGCCGGACATCGCCAAGGCCATGAATACCCCGGCCGATGTTTATTTGCGCGTCAATACCCTCAACTGTTCACGCGAGCAAGCTCAAAAGCGTCTGCTTGACGAAGGCGTAACAACCCACGTATTCCCCGACAATGAAGTGGGAATGCGTTTGAATGAGCGTCTCAACACCTTTCGCTTGGCGAGTTTTCACGACGGCTGGTACGAAGTACAGGATGCCGGGTCGCAACTCATCGGGTCATTCGTAGAAGCAGAACCGGGGATGCGCGTCATCGACGCCTGTGCCGGTGCCGGAGGAAAAACTCTTCATTTGGCCGCAGAAATGCACAACAAAGGACAAATCATCGCTATGGACGTCGAGGGCTGGAAACTCAGTGAGTTGAAAAAGCGCGCCCGTAGAAACAAAGTCTCCAACATTGAAACCCGCGTGATTGAAAACGCCAAAGTCATCAAGCGCCTGCACGACTCCGCCGACCGTTTGTTGTTGGACGCCCCGTGTAGCGGTTCGGGGGTTATTCGCCGCAATCCCGACAGCAAGTGGAAGATGCAACCCGACCAATTGGAGCGCGTACAAGTGACACAAGCCGACATCCTTCGCAATTACAGCAAAATGGTCAAGTCAGGCGGCAAAATGATCTACGCCACATGCAGCATTTTCCCCGCCGAAAACGAAGACCAAGTAGCCCGTTTCCTCGCCTCTGAAGCCGGCGAAAACTTCACCCTAGAAGCCGAGCGCACCATCCACCCGGGAGATTTTAATACCGATGGGTTTTATATGGCGCGGTTGGTAAAGAAATAAATCTAATTAGTTACAACGACTTTTTGTCGGTGTAACACACCATCAACCGTTTCAACCACCACCACAAACGCTCCACGCCCATAGCTACCATATTCCCAAACAAATTCATTGGCGCTATTGACCTTCTCACTACCAACATTCACCCCGCGCATATCGAATTGTCTAACGCGTTTGATGGGCGATTTCGAGGTGATGTGAAGTGAGTTGTTATCCGTAAAGTGAACGTTGAAGTGGCGTATCTCATCGTCTTGTTTATCAACAGATAAGTCACAAATCAATTGCGACAAATATTCCATCATTCTATCATTATACGACCACGGCACCGAGACATTGGTATCAGGGTTTTCACCCATTCTTACCACCACCATATCGGCTGAAGGTATGACATTGATGATCTGGCCGTTTTTGCCCATGGCTGAGTACATGTCTTTTGGTGATATCGGAGACAGGTTACCTTGAAACTGAAACCTCAGATAAGGCGCCATGAAGGTATTGGTGTTGTTCAGCCACCACAACAAACCGTAAGCTTCGTTTTCCGCCTGTGAGGTGGTAATCATTTGGTTGAAATACTGCTGATCACTCATGATGGCGTTGCCACTCCAACTTCCATTGCTCAACATAAGCAAACCAAAACGCGCCATAGAACGTGCATTACTGAAAAATACATTTAAATCGTCGGGAAGCCAGGCGTAAATGCCGGTCATTCCCGTGGTTTGCGTCAATTGCTGAAACACGTACTGATTGATCCCCATTCCGGTGGCATCTTCCAGTACCTCCCGCAGCAAAGTGTACGGTGCGTTGTGGTAAGACCAGCGCGTACCCGGTGTTGCCATGCACTGCAAACAACTGCTGCTGATGCAGTTTAGGTTGGGCACCCCTACGTCAAAACCGGTTGTCATGGCCAATTGATGTTCGATCAGAATGGCCGACTCCTCCGCAGGTGTACACGATGTCCACTGATTGCCTAAGTACTGACTAACCGGATCCGATATATCCAAATGCCCTTGCTGCTGTGCCAGTCCGACCAAAAAGGCCGTGAGGGACTTCCC
>SKIJ01000033.1 GCA_007116495.1 Cryomorphaceae bacterium
CCATGCCCACAAACAAACACGCCACCATTCGATACCACGCACTTGATCGGTGTTTTAGTAACTATGGTCGGCGGTTTTTTATTGAGGATTTGATTGAGGCGTGTAACCAGGCCATCTATGAATTTGCAGGGATTGAAGACGGAGTGAAACGCCGACAGATTTTTGACGATATCACCTTTATGGAAAGTGAACAGGGATGGTCGATTCCTTTAGAGCGAATTAAAGATGGGAAAAGGGTATATTACCGGTATTCCGACAAGTCGTTTTCCATAAAAAATCACGGCATCAATCCAACAGAGGCCGAGCAACTCAAAGAAACGCTGACCATCCTCACGCGCTTTAAAGGCATGCCGCAATTTGAGTGGGTGGAAGAAATGCAAATCCGACTTGAAAACACGTTTAAACTAAAAGGCAACATGGCCTCTGCCGTTGCCTTTGACCAAAATCCCTACCTCAGAGGCCTGGACCACTTTACAGGAATCTTTCACGCCATACAAAATGGCTCTACACTCAAAATCGTCTATAAGGGGTACAAACAAAACAACGAAAGGGCGGTCACCGTGCATCCGTGGTATTTAAAACAGTACAACAATCGCTGGTTTCTTTTTGGCTTCAATGAAGACTATCAAAGCATATCAAACTACGCCCTCGACAGAATCATTTCATTCAGTGAAACAAAAATCCCCTACCGAAAAAACGAGACAATTGACTTCGACGACTATTTTGATGATGTCGTAGGCGTAACGGTAAACCACGATGCACCTACCGAGAAAATCCTTCTTAAGGTCAATAAAGACGTCTGGCCATATATCGACAGTAAACCGCTCCACGGCTCGCAAAAAACAAAACAAGTTACAGAAACAGAAGCGGTGATTGAGCTAAACTTGAAAATCAACCACGAACTGATGGCCCTTATTTTCTCCTATATGGACGCTATAGAAATCATAGAGCCCTCAACCCTCCGTGAAAGATTTAAAAACATTTGTCAAACCCTATCTAACAAGTATCTTTGACCTATGCACCTACACTGCACAGATGAGTTAGACTTTTGTGCCGTAATCAAATAGTTATTGCACAATGATGGATTCACTCTCATATGACCAGAAGACAATTTTAGAAGTAAAAGCAAAGCTTTGGAAAGCCTTTGACGCCTTAAGGTTGGAAGACAATGTCGAAGACTATTATCTGGTTCTGTTTCTTCTTTCCTTGTACAAAGACAATGTCCTGAAAATAGATTCTAGTGATGAAGAAAATTTATCTCTTGAGGATATTGAAAACGCCTTATTAGAAAGTGATGTAAAAGAAGACTACAAGAAGATTTACGAATTCTTTCAACCTACTTTACAAACCTTAAGCTCAAATGCTTTAACATCAATCACGCAAACCATTTGCGATTTAGACCATTCAATAGTATCAAATAACTTCCCCGAATTATTTGATTCCGTTCTTTACGATCTTACCAAGTCACAAGGAAAAATGGGAGGTGAATCCATTCAGCCTCTTGAAATCACACGCTTGATTAACAGATTAAGTCAACTTCCTAAGGATGCCAATGTATATAATCCTTTTGCAGGGTTAGCTTCATTTGCTACGAATATCCAAAACAAGCAATATTACTTTGGCCAAGAAATAAACCCAAAAACCTGGGCTATTGGTGCTTTACGATTGATGGCATACAAAAAGACAACTTATGCGAAATACGAACGCAATGACTCAATATCGGGGTGGCCAGGCAAGTCTCATAAGTTTGACCTAATTGTTTCAAACCCGCCATTTGCATTTCGAATAGGAAATCATTATGGCAAAGCACTGTCTGAAGCCCAAACAACGGAACTATTTCTGATTGAGCAGAGCGTTCAATCCCTCAAAAGTGATGGAAAACTCATTGCCGTTTTACCCGTTGGGTTTTTATTTAAAGGCGGCAAAGCCGAGCAATTGAGAAAACGACTTGTTGATGAAGACATTCTTGACACCATCATTTCTTTACCGGGTGGTCTGCTCTACAATACCGGCATCCCGGTTATCATCCTTATTGTCAACAAGAAAAAAGACCACCCCGGAAAAGTTCGACTAATCAAGGCCGATGCTTTTGTTGAATCAAAGGATAGAAGAACAAAGATCCTGAATGATCGAAGATTGGCAGCTTTTATCCTCAATGGTGACCATTCCTTTACAGAGGAACAACCTGATTTCGAAAACTCAGTATCAGAGCCAACAGCGGAATATCAGTTAGCTGGAGTAAAGGAATATGATATAAACAAGCTTAATATTGAGCGGACTCTTGAGATCAATGAAATAAAAGAGATTAACTACAATCTTAATGTTCCCAGATATTTCCAAGAAGAGATTCCGTTAGAAAATAACGAAAAACTAGTAAAGCTGAAGGATATTTTAGAGCCGTTAAACGAAGAAAATAAAAGCATCCCGGAAAAAGGCAGTCTATTAGATTTTAATGATTTAAAAGACGACAGAATAGATTTTCGGATAACCATTTCTGATTTAAAAAATGCTGCTTTAGATAAAGCCGGCCTGAGTAAAATAGAGGCATCTTGCTTATTGATGGCTGCAAGATCGCAAAAACTAAAGCCCACCTACTTTGAATATGAAGGCATGCCCATTTACACAAATCGGGATATTTTAGCATTCAAGCTTAAGTCTTCTGAAGTTGACTCCTCGTATCTTATTCATGAATTATTTTCTGATTATGTAAACAATCAACTAAACGCACTCAGAATCGGTACAACCATTCCAACCATCAGCAAAGAAGACCTTCTTAACGTATCCATCAAGCTGCCATCGCTGGAAGAGCAACGAGCCAAAGTTAAAGGCATCTACGAAGTTGCCAATGAAATCAGATTACTCCAAGCAAAACTTGAGTCAATCACAGTAAAGGAAAGTGAAGTCAAATACGAAAAAGACGCCTCTTTAAAACACCGTTTGGGAGGTCCTTTGCTGAATCTCGGCTCATCGGTAAGAAATATAGAAAGAGTGCTTGACCAAAAATTTGATTCATGGGGCGAAATAAAACTGAGTGACCGCCATGAAATCATCCTAAAAGACACCTTCAAGTCGATTTACCAAACATTGAATATGGTGCATCAAATTCTTGCCAACAATGAAGATGAGATTAATTTTTCCAATAAAAAACTTGACGAATTGGATACTGTCGCTTATTTGAAAAATTATGTCAAACGTGC
>SKIJ01000121.1 GCA_007116495.1 Cryomorphaceae bacterium
CGGATACACCTTTCCTACGCATCTTCATGTTATTTGGACGCATGAGTTTTTTGCCCAGCATTTGAGTGAACCATTGAAAAAAATGGGATTGGAAGTCAATCCGTTTTTTCAAAATGACAAAACCAAAGACAATGTGGTAAATTTATCAATCTATCACCACCGACCGGAAACACCCATGCAGGGGTTAATTCAAATGGCCGATCACTGGGCGTCCGGTATTGATCGAACTAAAAAAGAAGAACCATCTCAGGATAACATGTTCTTTAAAAATGTTCCGTTGCTTTCCGTTTTTTCTCAATTAAAGGGTAATGACAAGCATGACTTCTTCATACCGATGCAAGGACAAGACCCAAATAACGAGCAAGCGGTATTTCCCCATCATAAAGAAGAGGAGGCTTTAAACTATAAAAGGCTTTGGAAGGAATTTGTGGAAGAAGTTAAACTGATTCCGGTTGCCGATGACTCAAGTCCGCAAGCCATCAACGCATACTTAGATTCCTTACATTTTGTATTAAAAAAATACACATCATCCATACCAGCCAGTACCTTTAAATATGATATTCCGAGCGTTAGTCTATACGATCATCTGAGGATTACGGCTGCCATTGCCGACTGTCTGCACACATGGAGCAATGAGAAAGGTTTTGATAATGCGTTTGATGTTTTGAGTAACAACCGCTTGAGATTAAAAGACAAAGGAGATATTCCGCTTTTATTGACCTGTGTAGATTTATCAGGTATTCAAAAATTCATTTACGATATATCGGGTAATAAAGCAGCCAATAGTCTTAAAGGACGTTCATTTTACTTACAGTTGCTCATAGACAGCGTGTTGGAGTCCATCGTAACAGACTGTGGACTTCAAACAGGACACATCGTTTACTCCAGTGGCGGCAAAGCTTATGTGTTAATGCCCAATACAGATAAAGCGAAAGAATCTTTGAAAATACTACATAGAGAAATCAGTCAGTCTCTTTTAAAAGAAGAGGAACAGTCACTATATGTGTGTATGGATTATGTTGAATTTGGATATAGCAACGATTATCAAGTTTCGTATAAAAAGAATGAGGAAATTTTAAATACCTCAAATCTTGGAGAGCTTTGGCGATACCTATCCGATAAAACCGGGCGCCAAAAAATGCGTCGATTTGAAGAACATGTTGTTGATGATTTTGACGCATTCTTTTTGCCCAAAGAGATCGACGAAAAAGGAAAGGTATGTTCGGTAACTGGAGTAAATCTCAAAGAAAGCGAAGCTAAGACGTTATCCGAAGACATATTTGTTTCCAAAAGTGTTTACAACCAAATTTTACTCGGAAAGGAGTTAAAGGATGCGGACTACCTGATTTCGTTTAAAGGTGGTAAACTGCCGCCTACTTTAAAAAAGAATAGACATATTCAACCGCTTAAACTGGGGGTGCACAAATATCTTTTTGACAAAAAACAGTTGACGAAAGACGACGATGAGTTTCGCATGATTACCTCTTTTGATCAATGCAGAGTACAAATGCTCAATAATACATCTTTTTCCGGTATTAACAACTTAAAGGGTAAGCTGGCCAGTTATGGGTATTCCTTTTACGGGGGTAATCAACCCGCCAAGAACGAAGATGACGGTGAAAAAACCTATGAAGAACTGGCGGGTGCGTTTGCGTTTAAGCGATTGGGGGTTTTAAGAATGGACGTCGATAACCTTGGGCAAATATTTATCGAAAGAATACCGGAGAACCAAAGAAATATTGCCACTTATGCTACGCTTAGCGCCCAATTGGATTTATTCTTTAGCGGTTACATCAATCGCATTAGAAATAAAGAAGACTATTCACCATGGGTGAACATCATTTATTCCGGTGGCGACGACCTTTTTGCCGTGGGCCGATGGGATAAAATCATCATGTTTTCCAAAGAGATTCAGCAGAGCTTTAAACGTTTTGTTGGAGGGCGAAATGATATAACGCTATCTGGCGGTGTTGCCTTAATCGGTGCAAAGTATCCCATTGCCAAAGGAGCTCAAGAAGCAGGCGAAGCCGAAGAACAGTCAAAGCAGTTTATTTATCAGAATTCCAGTCCGTTTCCCACAAAAAATGCCATTACCATTTTTGACGTAACGCTCAATTGGCAAAGCCTTGAGCGTGCCTATGAAATGAAGAATGAATTTATGGAATTGCTTAATAACAATCTATTGACTAGTAGTTTTCTACAAATGATGATGCGTTACTATTTGCGAAGGAATGCGTCTAAAGAAAGCAAAAATCTCAGCTATGTATGGAACGCAGCGTATTATCTAAAGCGGTACGCAACGCGGAACAAAAGCGGTGCACTAAACGCCATGGTTGATCAACTACAAAAGAACATCATTGAACATGTTAGTCAAACCAGTGATTACTGGGATATTCTTGCAGTAGCATCGCGATGGGCAGAATTGGAAAACCGAATGAAAATCGATAATAATTAATCACTTAAACACCTCAAATATGAATCTAAGAATAGACAAGCGCTGGATAACTGATTCAATTTCTGAAGAAGCACTTTCTCAGATTTCCAGCTTTAGCAAATCACTAACTGAAGACAGAGATAATCGAGACTTCAGTTCATTGAAATCATCACAAATTAGAAAGTTTTACGGTGAGGTAAAGCGAATTCAAACCAACGGTATTGAGAAAAACAAAGATGCCTTTAAAATGCTCAAGCCCAAATTGGCGTATGCTGTAGGTAGACAAAGTCGACAGGATAAAGAAAAGGTCGATCGTTTTTATCAAACCATTTCTCAAGCCATTGATGCGGTGCAAATTGATCAGATGGAAGACAGTAAAGAGCTCAACCATCGCTTTAAAAATTTCGTAAATCTGTTTGAAGCCATCGTAGCGTATCACAAATACCACGGTGGTGAGTAATCAATCTTTCTAATCATTAAAACAAACGACATGAAACTAATCAAAAAAATATCCATAAGCTGCGACATCAAACTCCACACCGGACTGCATATTGGTGACAGCAAAGAAAACGTGCAAATTGGCGGTGTTGACAATAGCGTGGTGCGCCGAAAAGACAACAACCAACCGTATATACCAGGAAGCTCTTTAAAAGGAAAACTTCGCAGTTTGTTGGAGCGCGCAAACGGTGAAAATGCAGATAATAAGTTTAAAGACACCGGAGGCAATGTTTCAAAACTTTTTGGAAGCACC
>SKIJ01000077.1 GCA_007116495.1 Cryomorphaceae bacterium
AATAAATATAAATAGTATGAAAACCAAACTTTTTTATTTTGTATTTATCATATCACACTCTTTGATTGGTCAGGTTTTTAATTCACCCATCTGCCCTCCAGATCCTAATACAAATACAGAAAAATTCTGTGAAGAAGGAAAAGGCATAATCACTAATCCTGATGACTTACAGAATCCGGAGTGTCCTGATATGAAGAATAATTTTGATTGGAGGGTGCAGCATGTTGGAGCACAGCATTTCCCAGCAATAGGCCCAAATGCAAGACAGTTATCTTTGATGAACCCTTTTACAGGCCCGCAGGATTCAAGGCATTACGGCTTTTTATCAAACGGACCAAACAGCAATTACAATCCAGAAGACGGTTGGGAGCTTCTTAGTGCTCAGCTGGGTAACTATGGAAATATTGATGCAAATAATATTTCTGGCTGGTATCCCAATATGCCTAATAACAGTGAACCTTTTCTTCCCTACATCATGCTGTACAATAAATACAGCGGTACACTGCGTTTTTTTGGAGCATTGGTTTCAGATTTTGGCTTGTTTAACAATTTTAAAATTGATTTAGCCATTTCCCAAAACCCTAACCTGGCACACTCTACTTGGGCTTCAAGCTCAAATAATGATGAACTAAAATCAACCAATCTTCTGAGCATCCAAGGGAAAGCCATGCAACCCCTTGATCAAGAGACCAGCAAAACGTCAATGAGTGTTTTTGTACCAAACCCCAATAGCTCGAACTCTTTCTTTTGGTTTGATGTGCCCTTAGCGTACGATCCTTGTGTATGCAATAATAAAGCACAGTTTGAGGTTACGTTTAGTATTTTAGGTTCTGCCGACATTCAAGTTTCCGGCATAACTCCATCAAGAATCTACGGGTATGTAAATTATGGAAATCGTTCATTTGGTCCGTTGGCTACCGGTATTGATACCAACAACAAAATTGACGAAAGCGGTGCATTGATCTCAAGGAGTTCTTTTCTTTCTATGGCAGATTACTTTGCTATGCACCCTTCAACCCTTGAAGAGGATAGGATAAAACTCGAGTCTTTAAAAGATATTCTGGCGTGTTCTAGTGAGCTTCCATTGGTCACACGCAGCCAATACTCCGCATCGTCATCTGAAAAAAAGAAACATCAAGCGGCAATAGATATATTGGATGCCAACACAACATTTTTCACATCATTGACCAATGGCTGCTTTCCTAATGATAATGCCGCAATGGCTATTACTAGTAAGCTTACCGCTTCAGGTGAGGCAACGTTTTGGAGTCCATTAGTTGGTTCTAAAATAGCTATCGCTCTCCCCGGCTCTAATTGGAGTGACACGAAATTGCGATTTAACGATTACGCAGATAGTAAAGGCAAAATAGTTCCCGCCTACCCTACATACAACGAACGCCTTGGGGTACTTGCTTTATTGGAAACGCCAAAAGTGAAAATTGAACGAGCGGGATCGCACCGGATATGCAAAGGAAATCCTCAAGCCGGCGGCATTATTTGCAACGATTACGGACGTGTGCGTATCGATTTAATGGAGTCACTGAAATACAGCTTTAATCCGGTAATAAATGTTGATTTAGACGCCAGTGAGATTTACTGCCGCTTTGTGATTCGCGATGAAAACAACGCCAACTGGCTCGATACGAGTAGCGCAAACCACTATTTTTCTCATAATCCAAACAGTCTATACCCCGTTACATCAGACTACATCCCCATCGACTATTTTAAACATTCGACGTTTTCGTTTATCGATATTCTCAATTTCCACAATAGTAGAATGTTTAGTGGCAATGAAAGTGAAACATTGTATTTGCAAATGAAAGTGCTATTGCAATCCAAAGATGTGGGCAAGGACGGAACTCCTAATTCCTCCTATCATGTCTTCACCTTCCCTGTAAGCATCGAATCGTACAGTTTGGCAGATTTCCAAGACTTTTCAGCCTTTGCAGATTTGGATAAAATTAAATACGTCAAACAGGATAAAGTATTTAATACTGACACAACGTTTGTTGAAGATGACATTTTATTTTTCAATGGAAACGTAACCATCAATGCTAACCTTTCTGTTGCACCGGGAAAAACGGTGAAAATTTACGCTACCCAAGGTATTAAAAAATTGAATAATGCAGAGGTTGACGCAAACATTGAGTTAATCATCGGCTATCCATTTGAAAGGGAATTGATGCCGCCTGCATCGTTTCAAGACGTGACATCCTTTTGTAAGAGTGCAAAATACAAAGCGCAAAACGAATCCTCTCAAGCTATTTTTTCTCAACGAATAGGAAAGCAAGAGGTATTCGACATAAACGTTAAACCCAATCCAAACAGTGGCAATTTCACCCTCAGCTTTTCTCAAGAAACCACTTCTAATGCTTCAATTACCATCTCCTCAACTCGTGGGGAAATTGTTTTTCAAAAAATGATTGGAGAGGGCAACCGTGCTATGGATGTTGATGTGTCGCACCTATTGAGTGGCGTATATTTCATCACTTACGATGACGGCAACAACCGATTGTCAAAAAAAATAATCCTGAACAGATAGAACAGTTATTTTGAATACCTCACTTACGGGGCTTATTTGTCTGCTATTTTTTTGGCTTAATTCCTTTTTGCAAAATGTTGGTATGGGGTATACATATCAGGTAAGCTCTCCGTATGCAAACTATTTTCCCAGTAAGTCTTACAATTTCCCTGATGATTATTTTTCGTATATTTACGATGATGGTAATAGTCATGATGTCATTCGATTAGTAAACTATTATGACTTCTTACAATACACACATCAATCGGGGTTTGTCTTTTTAGATTTTGAAACCAATAATTGGATAAATTATATAGAGACAGGCATATCCAATATATAAGCTGAGTATGCTATGGCTACTGGCTTTGAGCACGCAAGAGGGCTGAGGGAGTTCTATCGTGTTCGACTATCAAATATTTTTTTTTAGTTTCGGAAAGTCTATTGACTATTTTACAACGTACAACCGAAGGTAGACATTTAATGGTGTATTTTTAATCACATCATCAGTACTGGTTCAATCAGATGTTATGTTTTCACATCAAAGTTTTGAAGGGTCTATGACCTCAGATATTTCAGGGAGACGAGATGCCGCTGAAAAGCAGTTGAAGCAATTCAATTTTGGTTTGTCAACACAACAAAGGGTAACGT
>SKIJ01000167.1 GCA_007116495.1 Cryomorphaceae bacterium
CCTTTGTGCTTCCCAGTGTGGGTGAATTTAGTGTGTTGGTGGCCATTGCGCTGGTGTTTTCTGTAGGAGGCGCTGCCCAAATTTCCTACAACGACACCTTGATATACCATACACAGGCCATCAAGTGGATACAGGAATACCCCGTTGTTCCCGGCTTGGGGAATTTGCATACCCGTTTTGCCTTTAACTCCCATGTGTTTACCGCAGCGGCCGGGAGTTCATTTGCCTACAACGGGGCATTGATTTACCCCTTTAACACGTGCTTGTTGATCACATCATTGGCCTTGATGTTGCGTTATGCCAAACGTGCGTCGTTTGCTCAAAATGCCGTTCCCCCTGTTGTATACGCTTTGTTGGTACTGATTGTGATTCTACTTTATCCGTCGTGGGCACATACCCCAAGTCCGGACATCGCTATTGCGGCGCTTACCATCGTGGCGTTTGTTGTTGCTTGGAACGCCATGGACACGCCTCGAATCGCTGATGTCATTTTGTTGTCTGCGCTGATAGCCACGGCCATATCGTATAAACTGAGTACGTTGTTTTTGGTGCTTTTACCCGTGTACATCGCTTGGCGAGTAATGCGCCTAAACGGGGCATTGTCAGTACGCCGAGTAGTAGGTTGGTCGCTGCTGGTCTTTGTCGTTGTATTAAGCCCATTTGCGGTACGCAATGTCATTTTGTCTGGATACTTAGTGTATCCTCTCCCCGGTGTTGACTTGTTTGACTTCGACTGGAAAATACCGCTTGCAACGGCGCAATTTGACAGTGATTACATCACTGCCTGGGCACGCATTCCGTGGGTTCCCGTGTATGAGGTTTTGGCTATGCCTTTCACTGAATGGTTTCCGGTGTGGTTGGGTAAGAAATCAATACCCTTTATCATTTTGTTGCTCGGCACAGCAATGTCACTTTTCGCCCTCGTTTGGAGTGTTGTAAAACGAAATACATCAGTACAATTAACCCTAATTGTCGTTTGGGTGAATGTGGTGTTCTGGTGGGTTACCGCGCCCGATCCGCGTTTTATTCACGGTATTTTGTTCGTCGCCACAACCATCACTGCAGGCGTTGTCCTGCAAACAATGTCGGTTGCACAACTGCCTTGGCGCTTGACGCAAATCGCTATAGCTGTGGCGCTGGTGTTGGCGCCTTTTACCATAAAAGATGACCTAAGACTGTTGGTAACCAATCACCTATTATATCCACGTGCCTATCCACAAGGAGAGCAAACGTGGGTACGAACTGAGTTGGCAACGTATCGCATTCCTTCCGTCGATAACCAGTGTTACGATGCGCCGTTACCGTGTGCAGAAAAACCCATCGATCAGCTCGAAATGCGTGGCAAAACACTGGCCGAAGGCTATCGCATCAAATCAAATGAATCGCCATGACACGTTCTCAACCTCCTTTGGTTTTACCCAAACTCATCCTTACCGACATCGATGGTGTATGGACGGATGGAGGAATGTATTACGACCAGACGGGCAGCGAGTGGAAGAAGTTTAATACGTCTGATTCCGCCGGGGTGTTGTTTGCCCGATCTTTGAACATTCCGGTGGGCATCATCACGGGTGAGGACACACCCATGGTAGCACAACGTGCAAAAAAGCTGGACATAGAATTGCTGTATCAGGGCGTAATTAATAAAGTAGCTGTCGTGGAAGGTTGGGTTCAGCAATACCGCATTACATGGGACGATGTCGCCTACATTGGAGATGACCTTGGGGATTGGCGTGTGTTGGAACGGGTCGGTTTTGCGGCAACACCACAAACCGCCCCCTCGTACATCCAGTCTAGCGCTCACTACGTCACGACCAAGCGCGGGGGAGAGGGAGCCTTTCGCGAGTTTGTGGAGTGGCTCATCGAACGCAGCGTGGGCATGAATGCTGTTTTGAACTCGTATCGATGAGTAAAGCTGTTCGTAAGATATTGTCAGGCTTAAAGCTGGTTACAATCAATGTTGTCGTCTTGTGGGTGCTTTTGAACATTGTTGGCTACGGTGTAGCAAAACATCACTTTTCGGTATTAAAGAACAGGTATGAAACGGGCGTCGTAGCCAATAATATTTTTTTAGAGAAGGTGTTTCGTACTAATTTGGCTTCCATTCGACCGTTGCCTCAATATGTCGGTACGTACGATACGCTAACATACTATTGGAATACACCAGGTACGTTTAACCTTGCAGTATTCGACACTGATTATACAGTTAGGCATAATATCCACGGGCTTAGGGTACAAAAAAACGCCTCGTCAAATGCGCGTATGCCTAATGTGGCCATACTTGGCGATTCGCATGCTTATGGCATTGGTGTCAATAACGAAACCACCTACGCAAGCATGCTGGCAGAGCAAGGGTTTCCGGTGTCACTCGTAGCTTGCTCAAGTTTTGGAACTGCTAGAGAGGTGATGAAAACAAAGGCATTATGTGAAGCTGGCATCATTGATACACCCGAGGTTGTTGTGGTTCATTACTGTTCCAACGACCTTTCTGAAAACGAAGCGTTTGTAGCAAACAATTTTACCTTAAAGAAGAAGTCGGAGGCATCCTTTCACGAAAACTTCTTAAGAGATCGCTATGAGATCACGTTCTCAGAGGTTTACGACAAATTGCCCGTGTACATGAGCCTTCCTCTTTTTTTTCGTGGAATGAGCAATAAAGTTGCATACCTATTTAGTCAATCAAGATTTACTTACTTCACCCATCCGTCCAGTATAGAGTCATTGGAAAGAGAGGTTGTTGAACACACAATTGACAATGTTTTTTCAGATGTGATGGCGTATATGTTAGAAGATTCGCTTTTTTCCGACGTTAAACAACTCGTTATTCTCAATGCAATGTCTCCGGCTCATCACAGCAAAGCAGAAATTCAACAGGAAGAGTCTATGTTGACGGCTTCGGCAAGTGATTTGCAAAAACGCTTTCCAAACGTCAACGTTTCCACCTTATTCATTCCTGAAGCAGAGCAGTCTGAATGTTATTTTATCATGGACGACCATACCAATGTAGAGGGGCACGCATGGTACGCTGAGGCGTTGAAGCAACGCATTCAAAATCATACGAAGCAATGACCACGTCCATGACATTGGAATTAGAGCATTATTTCGACCGTCTATGGCCGCTTACCCGTAG
>SKIJ01000031.1 GCA_007116495.1 Cryomorphaceae bacterium
AAAAAAGTATGGTATATTCATACCCGCAGTCTACAGAGTAGACATATCTTGGCGGATCGTCTAAAGGTAGGACGTTTGGTTTTGGTCCAAAAAATCGGGGTTCGAGTCCCTGTCCGCCAGCGAGCATGTGAGACCGACCGAGGTCTCCAAAGGAGCTATATTTTGCAACGTATATTCAGAACGAGTCATGGACACGAACTTTCGTGTTTTTCGTCGTAAATCAGATAGTGTTGTTTCAAGCCGTATTTTTGGTTCGAGTGCTTAATGGGGGTCAATAAAGAGAGAGTCTGGTTCGAGTACTTGATAAGCACACAAAATAGCCTCATCTTTAGCTGTTTTGTGTGCTTCTAAGGAGTAAATTGCTATAATTGTATAAATGTCAAAAAATTCCTTGTCAGAGTTTGTATTCGATATAGATAAGAATAATACTGGAATATCTTTTGGTGAAGATTATTCAATTCATGGAGAAGATGGTTCCTCTAACGTCTTGAATGAATTAAGTGATTTTAATATTTTTGTAGGTGCTAACAATTCGGGCAAAAGTAGAATATTGAGAGCCATATATAGACAAGACAATTTAGTAACAAAAAAAGATCAGCAGAATATTTCACTTTTTCTTTCGGAACTGAGTGAGTTACTGAAGAAGACAGTACACGCACATGGTCAATTCAAAAAAACGACTAAATTTATTCAAACATTTGAAAGACAAACCCAAGCAGATTTTTGGTATTTTAACCCTGAAATAATAAGTGGTCTAAAAAACTCTATTTCTGAAATAGAAAACCATTTTAATCAGAATCCAACATTTTTCTCTAACAATGGTTCTCCGGCTTTTGTGGGAGAAGTCAAATCTCTTTTAGAACAGAATAATGAAAATCTTAATTCAGTATACAACTCAAGAGAATTCCATAAATTATACGTTCCAATATTAAGAGGTCTAAGGACTTTTGTCCTTAACGAAATTGATGATGAGGATATTTATAAAACAAGAACAAAAAAAGACTATTTTGCAAACGATCCTGACAATGCTACAAAAGAAATTTCAACAGGACTATCACTATATAAGGAAATAAGAAAAAAACTATTAGGTAGTCATGCAGACAGAATGTTTATCAAAGCATATGAAGATTTTTTGAAAGAAAATTTTTTTGATAACAGACCCGTCACACTAGTTCCAAGAGAAATAGATGAAAATGGTGAGGATAATAATGTAGTGTTTGTAACTTTTGACAATAACAGTAATAATGACAGAGCAATATATAGCTATGGTGACGGTCTGCAAAATATAATTACCATTACATATCCAATATTTTCTTGGCTTCACACAGTACAGAAAGGCAATCAGATATTACTCGCCTGCATTGAAGAGCCAGAAATATATCTTCACCCTTCAATGCAAAGAAAATTAGTAGAAGTTTTGGTCACAAAACTATCAACAAATGTTCAATATTTTATTACTACGCACTCGAATCATTTCTTGGACATATTTTCAGAACCTGAGTTTCAAGAGAAGATATCTATTTACTCAGTTAAACAACCAGATAATGGCGTAAAAGTAATCAAAAAAGAAATTGATATTTCAGATCCAATATATAACTTACTTGGAGCAAAACCATCGTCTTTGCTTCTTGCAAATAAAACAATATGGGTAGAGGGTGTAAGCGATAGATTGTATATAAGACACGCTATTAATTTATATTTCAAGGATTCAGAAACAAAAAAGTTGGCTGAGAATCTTGATTATTCGTATGTAGAGTACTCAGGAAGTAACCTACAACATTTTATTGAATCGGAAGAGGATATCAAGATCAGTGCGATAAGTCACTATGGGAATGTGTTCATGATTGCAGATAAGGATGACTCAGATGATCAGTCGACTGCTAAGTATGTGAGGTATGAGGCGATATCGAAACAAATATCAAACGCAGGCGGAAAATTCAAAATAACCGCAGGAAGAGAGATAGAAAATTACATCAAACCAGAAATTCTTCAAAAGATTTGGAAAAAGGTTCCAACCACAATAACCCAGCAGGACTATTTAAATAAGTCTTTACCTAAATTTATTTTTGATCATGGTGATAAAATGCATATTTCTAAAAATTCTTTTGGTTCAAACAAAAGAACTATTGCTGAAAAAGTAATACGAGAGCAAAAAAATTGGTCAGACATATCACCTGAAATGCAAGAACTTGTAACAGAAATTATCACTTTCGTGGCTCCGAATAGTTAACTCCTTTTGTTCTTAATAGAGACTGATTTGTTTGTTATTTAGCTTAATTTTACTCTTCAAGTTCGCCAACAATGCCCGCTTCTCATCAATCGGCCTTGTTCGGAGTATATGCTTCGCATAGGTCCTGATATCTACATCCTTCACCTTCGTTTTCTTAACCTCTCCACTCAGTACTGATTGCTGGAATTCATTGTGTCGTTCAAGCTCTGCTTTGATTTGGTCTTTCATCCCGATCTCATCAAGGTCTATCTCGTCCAGTATGAACTCTAGTTGCTGTATTAGGTCTTCTTCACGTATGTGCCCACACTTGCAGTTTTTATCATTGAATTTGGTGCACCCGTAGTACACATAGCGATGCTCGTTACCATTCTTCTGTCGCTTAAACTTCTCATCAGCAGTGATACCAGAACCACATAGTCCGCAAGTAATCATACGGGTAAAGGCAAACTCTTTATTCATCTTCCGTACAGCATGGTCATTACTCAGCTTCTTTTGCACGCGGTCGTAAAGCTCTTTGGTAATAATTGGTTCATGTTTGCCGGTGTACCAGTTACCACTGCCTTTCGGGTACTCAAACTCGCCGTAGTAGAAGGTGCTCTTGAGGATAATGTATACGTTACTCAGAGTCAGTGGCTTACCGTTCTTAGTACGGAAGCGTATGTCATCTCGTAGCCAGTGGTAGAGTTTTCGACCAGACCAGCCATTATCAGCCACTTTCTCATACATGAGTTTGATAGCATCAGCTCTCGCTTCATCTACAATCACCTCACACTTTTTATTGCGGTCTGGATTATTCAGGTATCCAGTTGGTGCAACCGACGGCCAGAGACCCATCTCAACCCGTGCTTTCAGGCCCCG
>SKIJ01000138.1 GCA_007116495.1 Cryomorphaceae bacterium
AAAATGCAAAAATCCCTTTTAGTCCCTATAGATTTTACAGAGGTCACTGAAAACGCGCTTATCTATGCGATTCCACTAGCAAAGCGATTAGAAGCAGGAGTCATCTTGTTGAATTACGCGAAAAGTAAATCCGAGGTAGACCAGTCCAAAGAAAAGCTCGATGCACTCGCGAAAAAGCACGCTGATTCCGGTTTTAGCATAACTTCTTATGCCGAAGTAGGAGGGATTAAAAGCATGGGCAGTTTTGCAAAAGAAAATAACGCCGGCTTAATCGTGATGGGTACACATGGGCTAAAAGGCATTCAGTATTTGGTTGGCAGCAAAGCATTAACTGTTATTGCTAACTCAGAGGTGCCATTTGTAGTTGTACAGAATTTACCCGAAAAACAATCCTTTAATGAAATTGTGGTTCCCATCGATTTTGTAAGTGAAGAAAAAGTGGTTTTGGGTTCGGCGTCAAAGTTTGCCAAAGCCCTTGGTGCTCGCTTGAGAATCATTGCAGCGCATTACAAAGATGAATCGCTGGCGGAAAAAGTTAGGCTGAACTTGAGCTTTGCCAAGCGTTTTTTGAAAGGAGGCGACGTGCCGTTTGCAATTGATGTTGTCCCCGGTAAACAATCATTCGAAGATGAAATTATGGAGTTCGCTAAATCCATCGATGCTGACCTTATTGGATTAGTCAATCACAGAGAAGACGGCTATAAAAACTTGTTTGGAAAAAATTTCGATCAAAACATCTTGACCAATGATTTAAAAATTCCGGTATTCATTTTTACCGCGAAAAAAGTATCAGACTTGCGAGATATTTTTATGATGTTCTCTTAGTCATCGCATTATTCCATGGATTTAAACCACCTCTACACCAACGTTTATCGACACTGGATTGATTATCTAAGAAACAACTTAAGCGATGCATTGAAATACCATTCGGTAAATCACACATTAGACGTGCTTGAGTACTGCAAGCAAATTGCCAAAGCAGAAGGTGTAGACGGCGAAGATCTCCTGCTTCTTAAAATTGCTGCTGTTTTTCACGATTCAGGCTTTTTGGAAAGCCCCAATGAGCACGAAAAACGGGGCTGTAATATTGCTGAAGACTACTTGGCTGAAAGAGGCCTAAAAAATGGCCAACTTCAAGAAATACGTCAAATGATAATGGCAACGAAAATCCCTCAATCACCCAAATCAAAACTAGGGGAAATACTGTGCGATGCGGATCTTGCTTATATTGGTACTGATAGGTATAATGACATATCGTCTAAGCTTTTTGAGGAAATAACGTTACTTGGTTCATATCTATCAGAAAAAGAGTGGATTAAGCTTCAGATTTCTTTTTTAAAGCAGCACAATTTTTTTACGTCGTATGCGCAGCGCACCTTTACAAAAACCAAACAAAAACATATTAAAACGCTTGAGGATCAATTTAATAAGTAATTTTAATATTTTCAATAGCTTGTTTGCCTGAAATATACTTGTTGTTTGATGTATCATTTATCAGTTTGGTTTTTTTCTGCACTTAGGAATGTACAGTCTTTTTTAAAAAGTCACTAATTTATTTTTACGTTGATAATAACAAACAACGTTTGAAAATAATAATTGATTCCAATTGCTATTGCTTGTGTATTTCGTTTTTATCCCTTTATTTTACCATACAAAAAATGTCTTTTATTGAAGGACGTTACACACCATGTAAAATCGCATCACCATGAATACGCCAACACGTTTATTTGATTTTCCCCGGCATCAGCTGATTCACAACCCGCTTAAAGTATCATTAGCGACCAAGCAAAATGGAAGTTGGGTGTCGCTTACATCAGAACAGTACGTTCAGTGGAGTGATTACATGTCGCTGGGTCTTATGGAAAAAGGCATTCAGCGCGACGATAAGGTAGTGATTATATCTACCAATAACCGACACGAGTGGAACATTTGCGATATTGGGATTTTACAGTGCGGTGGTGTGGATGTGCCGGTTTACCCTACAGCAAGTGAGGACGACTATGAGTACATTTTCAATGAAGCAGAGGTTAAGATAGCTTTTGTCTCCGATAGGGAGTTGTACGATAAAGTGAAGCGTGTTCAAAAAAATACGCCTTCATTGAAGGAGATTTACATGTTTGATAAAGAAGATGACGTTCCTCATTGGCAAGAGGTAATTGAATTGGGCAAAAAAAGCGACCGAAAAGAGGAGCTTGAGCAGAGAATGGAAGCCATAGACTCTCATGATTTAGCAACACTAATATATACCTCAGGAACCACAGGGCGACCGAAAGGAGTAATGCTCTCTCACAATAATATCGTGAGTAATGCACTTGATTGTACGGATAGACTTCCGGAAGCAACAGATGAATCAGTGGCGTTGAGCTTTCTCCCTTTGTGTCATGTCTACGAGCGAATGCTGACCTACTTGTATACGCATAACGGCGTAAGTATTTACTATGCGGAAAGCATGGAAACGATTGGTGATAACCTCAGAGAAGTGCGACCAACAATATTCTCGGCAGTGCCTCGTCTTTTGGAAAAAGTGTTTGCAAAAATAATGGATAAAGGAGCAGGTTTAAGCGGAATAAAAAAGGTGCTCTTCTTTTGGGCAGTCGGCTTAGCAGAAGAGTACGATATACACGGAAAAAGCGGGTTTTACACCTTTAAACTTAACATTGCCAGAAAATTGATTTTTTCCAAATGGCAGGATGCACTTGGAGGGAGGGCGCAGGCCATTGCTTCGGGAGCTGCGGGGTTAAACCCGCGTTTGGCGCGTATATTTCTTGCTGCAGGGATCAATGTTCAGGAAGGTTATGGCTTAACAGAAACGTCTCCGGTAGTAGCTGTTAACTGTCCAAAAAACGACGGAACCCGTATAGGTAGTGTGGGGCGTCCAATTAAAAACGTTCGCGTAAAAATTGCCGATGATGGAGAGATTTTGGTAAAAGGACCCAATGTGATGATGGGATATTATAAAAAACCGGATCTCACTAAAGAGGTAATTGATCAAGACGGATGGTTTCATACCGGCGATATAGGTGAGTTTGAAGACGGGCAATACCTTAAAATTACAGATCGTAAAAAGGAGATGTTCAAAACAAGTGGCGGTAAGTATATTGCGCCTCAGTTAATGGAAAACGTTTTTAAAGAAAGTCGCTTTATCGAACAGATTATGGTGATAGGTGAGGGAAAGAAGCACCCTGCTGCGCTTGTTCAGCCTGATTTTGAATTTTTGAAGAGCTGGTGCGAGCGAAAGGAAATCGCATTTGACGATGATGTGGTTAATAATGAAAAAGTGATTGCCCGCTACAAACGAGAAATAGACGAGTACAACGAGCGTTTTGGCAATTGGGAGAAAATTAAAAAGTTTGCCTTAACACCAGATGCTTGGACTATTGAAGAAGAATTATTAACACCTACGTTAAAACTCAAACGCAAGAAAATTGAGTCTAAGTACGATAACCTAGTTTCTTCCATTTATCAAGAATAATCCATTAATAGAACAAAATAACCATAACGTTATTTATGGCAACGCAAACAAATTACACGGAAGATAATATCCGTTCTCTCGATTGGAAAGAGCACATTCGCTTACGTCCGGGTATGTATATCGGTAAATTGGGTGATGGAAGTTCACCCGATGACGGCATTTACATTTTAATAAAAGAGGTCCTGGATAATAGCATCGATGAGTATGTTATGGGTAGTGGGAAAACCATCGAAGTTAAGGTGTCTGAAGACGAAGTAAGTATTCGTGATTATGGCCGTGGAATCCCCTTAGGTAAGGTCATTGATTGTGTAAGTAAAATTAATACGGGAGCCAAGTACGATTCACAAGCATTTAAAAAATCGGTAGGTTTAAATGGTGTTGGTACAAAAGCAGTGAATGCGCTTTCCGATTACTTTAAAATTCAGAGTACTAGGGACGGGAAAACAAAAGTTGCGGTCTTTGAAAAGGGTGAGCTCAAGGAAGATGCTCCGGTGGTAGAAAGTTCTGCGCGTAGGGGGACACACGTTACCTTCAAACCGGACGGCAATATTTTTCAAAAATTTCGATTTGTACCGGAGTACATCGAACGAATGATCCGAAATTACACCTATTTAAATACAGGGTTGACAATTGTATTTAACGGTGAGAAATACTTGTCTGAAAATGGATTGAAAGATTTGTTGGAAGATAATTTGGATACATCGACACTTCATCCTGTGATTCATCTAAAAGGTGAGGATATTGAAGTGGCACTGACACATAGTGAGAAATCGCAATCTGAGACTCACTACAGTTTTGTTAATGGCCAACATACCACACAAGGAGGAACACACCAGTCAGCACTTCGAGAGGCACTTGTTAAGACCATGCGCGACCACTTTAACAAGCAGTTTGATCCATCGGACGTTAGGCAATGTGTTGTAGCAGCCATCTCAATTAAGGTTATCGAACCCGTGTTTGAATCGCAGACCAAAACGAAGCTGGGGTCAAATGATATGGGGCCTGATTTGCCCACTGTGCGTACCTATGTTGTGGATTTTGTAAAAACACATCTCGACAATTACCTTCATAAAAATCCTGACGTAGCGGAGATTATTCTTAAAAAAATACAACGGGCTGAACGCGAGAGAAAAGACCTTGCGGGAATTCGTAAACTAGCTCGTGAGCGAGCTAAAAAGGTTAGTTTGCACAATAAAAAACTTCGCGATTGCAGAGTGCATTACACGGATTTAAAAAATGAGCGTCGGCAAGAAACGACATTGTTTATTACCGAAGGGGACTCTGCAAGTGGTTCTATAACAAAAGCCCGAGATGTAAATACACAAGCTGTTTTCAGTCTTAAAGGGAAACCACTTAATTGCTACAATTTAACCAAAAAAGTGGTTTACGAAAACGAAGAATTCAACCTCTTGCAGGCTGCGTTAGACATAGAGGAGGGGTTAGAAAACCTTCGCTACAATCAAGTTGTAATTGCAACCGATGCCGACGTTGATGGTATGCATATTCGGCTCTTATTGATTACCTTTTTTCTGCAATTCTTTCCAGAGCTTGTACGAGAAGGCCATCTCTATATTCTGCAAACACCGCTTTTTAGAGTTCGTAATAAAAAACAAACCCATTATTGTTATTCAGAAGAAGAGCGAAGAACTGCAATGAAATCATTGGGTGGAAAGCCGGAAATTACACGTTTTAAAGGGCTGGGTGAAATTTCCCCCGATGAATTTAAACACTTTATCAGTAATGACATTCGCCTTGATCCTGTAATGATCGGGCGCGATGGTCAGGTTGATAAATTATTGGAGTTCTATATGGGAAAAAACACACCAAAGCGACAAGAATTTATCATCGATAATCTTCGTGTTGAAAAAGATGATGCGCTTGTGGATGCTTAGCATTTCCATTTGACATGTTTTAATGTTTAACGCTATCGTTAAAACACAGATTGATTCGTTAAATAAATATTCTTGCCCTTTGTTAAATTTAACTGTACCAATACAAAAAAATTTAGCTATATTTGCTCATTGGTAGCTGTAAGTTACTAAATTGTTTTGAAATTAATGCAAACTATGCAACTAAACAACAAACTAATACGATTGAAAACTACTTTAATCACCGTATTTTTTGCTCTAATTGCCTCAGCAAGCTTTGCGCAAGTAAGTAGTGGTAATCCTCTCCCTGAAACCGGAGTAGTAGATTGCAATCTATATATACCTAATGCATTTACACCAAATGGTGACGGGAACAATGATACTTGGGGTATTCGTGTTAACGAACGCTGTGAATTGGTTGAATTTACCCTTAGGATTGTGGATAGATGGGGGAGAAAAGTATTTGAAGTTGATGATCATGAGCGCGAATTTTGGTGGGACGGAACATTTGACGGAACACAACTGAATTCCGGTGTTTATGTTTATCAAATCACTGCTAGGTTCAATCCACCTGATGGAAGCGACACCCAGTTAATCAATCGACAGGGGTCAATTACCTTAATACGATAACATTTAAACACCACGAAAGTGGTGTTTTTTATTTTTGGAAACCCATTTGTTTCTTTTAGAAAATAGCAAGCAATTGATTGTCGTCGCACGCTTACTTTTACCTTAATTAATCATGATTAATGAATCATGTCCCGTGGCATGTAAATAAAAGCAGGTTTTTCAGGTATGGTAATCTTAGTAATCGATGATGAATCAACCGCTCGTTCTCTAATTAAAAACATCATAGAGAGAGATGAATCTGTTCATGAGGTTCATGAAGCATCAAATCTAAAAGATGGGATTGCTAAGATAAAAGAGGTAAATCCAAAATTGGTGTTTTTAGACATAGAAATGCCCCAAGAGGCCGGGACCGAAATATTTAATCATATTTCCCGCGACGATGTTTCTTTTGAACTGGTGTTTTGTACTGCTTACAGTGAGTATGCTGTCAATGCTTTTGAATTGAATGCCATCGACTACATATTAAAACCCATTCGTCCATCACGTGTTTTAGACGTTATTAAAAAAGTAGAATCAGCATTTAATCAACAGGACATACAAATGCGGCTCCACGAGCTTAGGGAGACGCTAAAAAACCAGCAGTTTAGAAAAATTGGAGTCCCCGTTCAAGATGGTATTGAGTTTATTCCTCTTGACGATATCATTCATCTGGTTGCAGACGGAATGTACACTAAAATAGTTCGTCGCTCAGGTGCTTCACTTATGGTGTCGAAGCCTTTAAAGTTTTTCAATCGCTTAACTGAGATGGGGATGCCTTTCTATCGACCCCATAGATCCCATATTTTTAACCTGCACTTTATGAAACAGTTTGTCAAACGTGATGGGAACTACATTCGTTTAGAAAATGATGAAATGATTCCTTTATCTAAGGAAAAAAGAGAAGAATTTCTATTATTGATAGCTGATCTTTAATGCGTTATTCTCTCTTTTTTTTTGCATTGTTTTCGTTTAATCTGAGCGCATTTCAATTAAATACGTTTTTTTTTAACGACGCGTTTTCTTTTCCTTACACAACCGTTTTTGATATTGTTAAGAGTGATGACGATGTTGTGTGGTTTGGCACAAATGAAGGTTTGGTTTCGTTCGATGGTGTACGCTTTTGTAGTTACTCCCATGTAGATTACGATATTGCGTACACACACTTGAAGTTTGATAAATACGGTAGAATATGGTGTGTGAATTTTAGTGGTCAACTTTTTTACTTAGAGGATGATACACTAAAATTGGCGTTGGATTTGCCTTACGGAGGAGAATATATTAGTCATTACAGCGTTCAAAAATTACCTGAAATTGAAATAGTTCGATTTGCTAGCGGTGAAATTGTGCACTTCGATTTAACCACAGGCAAAGAATCCTTTAAATTTGCTAAAGACAGCACAAATATTTATCCTTTGTTTGAGCAGTCGGAATACTATACTGTTGATAAACACTCTAAATCGAATACGTGTTTATTATCATTGTTGAATTATAAAGACGGACATTTTGAACCGTCAAATACATTTTCACCAATAGATATATTTTGTATATCAGGAAAATTCAATGTAATTCCATCAGATGTTGGGTTGATTGTTTATCACATTGGAGAAACTTCTGATGTTTATCGAATTGATAGAGAAGGCTTAAATCATTTGTTTTCCATACCGGAGGTCAATCAATATAACTTTAACCATTTTTCTGTGATTGGCAAAAACGCATGGGTTTTAACAAAAACAGGCGCTCAAGTTTGGAGCCTAACACAAAATAAATTGATGGCTAAAGTACTGGATAATGTTAGTGTTTCTTCGGCACTCCAAGATAACGAAGGCAACATTTGGCTCGGAACGTTAAATCGCGGGGTATATGTCATGCAGAACATGTTCTTTATGCACAAACCTTTTGGGCAAATACACGTGTCTCAATTAGAAGTAACTAATGCGGATGTCTTTTATATACAAGACGACCGAGGTGTGATTTACCGAAGTTATCCTCCTTATGATGAGGTGGAGCGTATATTAGAAGCACCACTAGAACCAGCCCCAATGTTTTTTGATAAAACGTTAAACCGTCTATACATTGGACATAGAGACAAGTATTTTGATGTAGAAAAGAATAAATTGATTGAATCCAAACCATCAAAGAAGCCAAAATACATTTTTAAAAAGGCTGCATCTATTGGGCATGGTGACTTTGTTGGAACATCCTATGCTACGAGTTTCATAAGTACTGATTCTAAAGAGCGTGTTCTTGATTTTCCGTTCTTTAGAACGAACGAAAAAGAACTCAGAATGATGCGATCAAATCATATCGTCTCAACCCCAAATTCGTTGTACATAGATTACATTGATGGCCTTTTTTATTTCACTGATGATCAACAAATAAAAAAAGTAACGTACAAAGGGACTGATATTCAAACAGCATATTTGACAAGAGATGTTGCAGACACTAATGTGGTTTGGGTAGTAACCAAAACGCGCAATGTACACAAGCTAAAAAACGGGAGAATAATAAAGACAATAAACCTCCCGCAATCTGGAAGTAACTTAGTTTCGACTCATGATTATTTATTTATAGCATATAAAAAGGGTGTATACCGATACGATATAAGAAAAGAGTTGCTCGAATCCATTAATGAATCCAACGGCTTAATACCATCTATTATTCGCGGAATACATGTGTGGAATGGATCGGTTTTTTTAGTCGGTGGTAACCTTATCCAATCGTTCCCTGAATCTGTTAAGTTATCTCTTGTTGAACCTCCTTCGATACATTTGGATTACATAAAAATTGGTGACAAATTCACGTATGATTATAACGATGAGATCGTCGTACCAAAAAACAACAACAGTTTAACGGTTGGTTTTCGAGCGCTTTCCATTCGTAGTCATCAAAAAGTTGATTATCAATATAGGTTACAGGGTAAGTCAAATGACTGGATATCTACACAATCTAACACCCCTGAAATCCGCTTTTTTAACCTTAGCCCCGACCACTATCAATTAGAGTTACGAGCACGCTCCGTTGATGGGTTAAGTTCAGATTCCATACGCGTTAATTTTTCTGTGCCGTACCCATACTATCAACAGTGGTGGTTTGTTCTTTCGTTTGTTATCCTATTTGGTGTTTTTCTTTGGTGGTTGGTGCAAAGGCGTTATAGAATACGAGAAGAAAAAAATAGGCTTATTTCAGAAAGAGAAGTGTTTCAAAAAGATGTGTATAAATCTAAAATTGCAGCGCTTCGTTCTCAGATGAATCCGCACTTTATGTTTAATGCACTTAACGCCATACAAGAGTTTATTCTGACCAATCAGCAAAGAATAGCCAGCGAATACCTAGCGGATTTTGCTGATTTAATGAGAATGTATTTGTCACAAAGCACAAAAGATAAGGTATCCATAGCAGAAGAAGAAGAGCTGTTAAGACTATATCTGAGGTTGGAAAATATGAGGTTTAATAATTCAATTGATGTAGACATTTATGTAGATCCAAACATCGATAAAGACTCTATATATATTCCTCTAATGTTACTGCAACCGCATGTAGAAAATAGCATAAAGCACGGATTGCTTCATGCTAATCAACCAAAGAAATTATCCATTCACTTTGTGAAAACATCTCCGGAAGAAATACAATTCACCATTGAAGATAACGGAATAGGACGAGAGGCTTCGAAGAAGTTTAAGTCAAAGCGAAATCACAACTCATTTTCAACAGAAGCGAATACAGATAGAATTAGACTCATTAATCAAATGCGCGATCGAAAAATCAAACTAAAAATTACCGATTTGTACCAAGGGGAAAAACCTACAGGGACTCGAGTAGACGTCTTTTTGCCAATTTAAAAAAGCCACCAGCAGAACACAAACCGATAGTGGATGCTTAGAAACTAAGCCATACAAAGTGAAACCAACCATCGCATATTTGCATAGTGATTACAGACATCAGTTTGATGTGATGACAACTTACGATTATGCTTACAGAGATGAATTAGGATCATTTAACAATTACTGCTCACTTGCTTTTCTGTGAAAACGAGGCTGTTGTTCTAATGCGCAACGCCTCGTTTTTTATTTTAAATCAGCTGATAAATATCAGTATTTCTTAAGAATGCGTTTTGCATCTTTGAAGAAGAAATAAATCATTCATCAAATCAAATCAACATGAAAAAAAGAGAAGCGATTTCATCTATTATGACTGAGTCTGTAAAGACCATAAACCTCAATGACGATTTACGTAGTGTAAAGTCAATGTTTGCCAAAGGGAATATTCGTCATTTGCCGGTTATGGATGGAGATAAGTTAGTCGGAATGGTAAGTAAAAATGACATTATGCGATTGAGTTTCGGAAGCGTGTTTGATAATCAAGGAGATGCTGATGAAGCAGTTCTTGATATGCTGAGCGTAGATCAGGTCATGACCCACGATGTTAAGTCTATAGATATTGATGCTACCGTAAAAGACGTGGCGGAGATTTTTGTGAGCAGTCATTTTAATTCACTTCCCGTTATGAATGATGGCAATGTTGCCGGTATTGTAACCAGTACGGATATCATCCGCTACATGTTGGATCAATATTAAACAAAAAAAGGGAGCAATTATCAATTGCTCCCTTTTTCGCTTTATCACAATCTTAACTACAGATTCGGTAGAATAACGTTGTCTATAACGTGAATTGTTCCATTAGTTGCTGTAATATCTACAGTTGTAACTGTTGCGGTACGGTTATCGGTATCAGTGATAACTACATTTCCATTACCGTCGATGGAAATATCAAAATCTTGCGCAGCAAGGGTGGTTACAGAACCAGCTGATACATCGCTAGAACGTACATCAGCACCAACCAGGTGGTAGGCCAATACTGTGAATAAACCACTAGTACCTACAGCGGCTACAACATCACCCAAATCTGCTGCATTTAAATCAGAGACAAGCTGATCAAACCCATCATTTGTTGGGGCGAATAAGGTAATAAATGAAGCTTCATCGTTGAGTATATCGGCTGGATCGTTATCAGCTAGACTCACAGCTGTAACCAATGCGTCAAAGTCATTGTTTGGACCTACTAAACCTAATACAGTTTGTGGTAAAATGACAGCATCAATAACGTGTATTACGCCATTATCTGCTTCAATGTCGGGTGTTACCACATTCGCGCTTCCGTTGATGCTTACCCCACCAGATGTATTGATGAACATAGATAGGTTGTTGTCATTTGCATTAGTAGCAAGAGCATCTACATAACCCGTTGTTACTTCAGAGGACATAACTTTAGCTCCAAGAACGTGGTAAAGTAATACATTAGCTAACCCTTCAGTTCCAAGAGCATCTTCTAAACCGTCCAAATCAGCGATGCCTAATTCACTTAATAAATCAGTAAACGCATCGTTTGTAGGAGCAAAAACTGTTAGATTGGCATTGACATCGGATACTGCATCTACCAAGTTTGTTCTGGTTAAAGCATCTACCAGGATGCTAAAATCTTCATTGCCAACAGCTATGTCAGCAAT
>SKIJ01000153.1 GCA_007116495.1 Cryomorphaceae bacterium
CGCAACTGTCGTATAGTTACAAATTAAAATCCAAATTCACGTTGAGTTTTCGCGCAATAAGGCGGTTGAGCTTGGTTTTTAATTCGGGGATTTTAATTTCCTTTAAAGCATCAGTGGTAAAGGCCAGCATGAGAAGTGCTTGTGCTTCTTTCTGAGCAATACCGCGTTGACGCAGGTAAAATAATGCGTCTTCATCTAGCTGCCCTATGGTACATCCATGCGAACACTTAACGTCGTCGGCATAGATTTCTAATTGGGGTTTGGTGTCGATCGATGCTTTATCGTTGAGCAAGAGATTGTTGTTCTCTTGGAAGGCGTTGGTTTTTACCGCGTGTGGATGTACGTGTATTCTACCGTTGAACACCCCACGCGCATTGTCGTCGTAGATGCCTTTGTACAGTTCATTGCTAAAGCAGTTGGGAACCATATGATTGACAATGGTGTGGTTGTCGACAAGCTGACGATTGTTCAAGATCGATACGCCGTAAAGGTGCGCTTCGGAGCCTTCCTCGGTCAAATCAAACTCGAGGTTATTGCGGGTAATCTTTCCCCCAAAAGAAAATGTGTGTACTTCTACTTTACTGTCGCGCTCTTGCTTAATAGTGGTTGAGTCGATCAGCGATGCGTTGTCGTCGTCGTTTTGGATTTTGTGGTATGTTACCTGAGCTCCTGCATGTGCCATTACTTCCGTCACGGTGTTGTTTACCGTCAATTGCTTGCCCAGAGACTGATGGCGCTCCACGATACAGCATTCGGCATTTTTACCCACAACGACTAGGTTACGTGGTTGTATAAAGCTGTTATGTTCGGCATTGGTAGTGAAAAACAAAATCTCAATGGGGCGGTCAACTACTTTTCCGTCGGGAATGTTGATGAAGGCACCTTCTTTAGCAAATGAGGTGTTGAGAGCTGTAAGACTCTCCTCGTTACGGGCTATGGTGCCGGCGTATTGATCAATCACATCACGGTGCCTGTCAAGCGCTGCACTAAACGTGCAGATGTCGTAGTTCTGGTGGGTTGTAGAACTCAACCAAGAAGCAAAAATTCCGTTGATGAATACGATTTTGTAGGTGTCCGATTCGCTGAGGAAAAAGCGGCGTATATCTCTGTACTCCAATGAATCTTCACCGGGATGGAAGACGTTGAAATCTTTGTTAAACAACGGCTTGAGGTTGGTGTACTTCCATTCTTCGTCTTTGACGGTGGGAAACCCCTTTTCTTCGAAAACGTCGATGGCCTCACGACGCTTTTTGTGAAATGGTTGCTGTTTCTGACCGTTGAGTTGGTTTTCAAAAACGATGAAGGATGATAATAGTTTGTCTTTAAACACGTCCATGACGTTGGTATTTTAAGTGAATTACGCAGTCAGTTCTTCCTTAATCCAGTCGTATCCTTTACTCTCTAGTTGCAGTGCAAGGGATTTATCTCCGGATTTCACAATCTTACCGGCGTGTAGTACGTGTACTTTATCGGGTACGATGTGATCGAGTAGGCGCTGGTAGTGGGTGATGACTACAATGGCGTTGTCTTTAGAGCGCAATTTGTTAACCCCATTGGCTACGATGCGCAGTGCGTCGATGTCCAAACCGGAGTCGGTTTCGTCAAGTATGGCCAATTTGGGTTCGAGCATGGCCATTTGGAAGATTTCGTTGCGTTTCTTTTCACCACCGGAAAAGCCTTCGTTGATACTGCGACTCATAAAACTCTTGTCCATTTCCAATAAAGCCATTTTTTCGCGCATGGCTTTGAGCATATCCTTAGCAGGCATAGCCTCTAACCCGCGACCTTTACGCAATTCGTTGATGGCTGTCTTGAGGAAATTGGTCACACTCACACCGGGGATTTCCACCGGATATTGGAAACTGAGGAACAAACCCATGTGGGCGCGCTCCTCGGGTGACAAGTCCATAATATCTTCTCCGGCAAATTCAATGCTGCCCTGTGTGATTTCGTAGTCTTCACGACCGGCAATGACCGAGCTCAAGGTGCTTTTCCCTGAACCATTAGGCCCCATGATGGCGTGAACTTCTCCGGGTTTTACTTCTAAATCGATACCTTTTAATATATCATTGCCGTCGATGCTGGCGTGCAGATTTTTAACTTTTAACATGATGGGTGATTTATCAGAAATTGTTTTATAAATTTATTTTACGTGGCTTTTTTTAGAAAGTTCGAGAGCAAGGCTTGCGAAATCTGAAAAAGCGGAGTTTACATGAAGTAAATGAGCATTTTTCAGATGAGCGTAACGCAGCTATCGGACTTTATAAAAAGTCACAGTTTTATCCGACACTGCCTTCTAGGCTGACCTCTAGTAACTTCTGTGCCTCTACGGCAAATTCCATTGGCAGTTGGTTCAATACGTCTTTACAATAGCCATTAACAATCAGGGCGATGGCTTCCTCGGTAGGGATGCCCCGTTGGTTGCAATAGAACAGTTGGTCTTCGCCAATTTTCGACGTGGTGGCCTCGTGTTCCACCTTGGCCGATTTGTTTTTAATTTCGATGTAGGGGAAGGTATGACTACCACAGGCATTGCCCATGAGGAGGGAGTCGCACTCGGAGAAGTTGCGGGCGTTTTGGGCACGCGGACCAATTTTTACCAGACCTCGGTAAGAGCCTTCGGAGTTGCCGGCGCAAATACCTTTGGAGATGATGGTGGATTTGGTGTTTCTTCCCAAATGAATCATTTTGGTTCCCGTATCGGCTTGTTGGTAGTTGTTGGTTACGGCTACCGAGTAAAACTCACCAATAGAGTTGTCGCCCTTGAGGATACACGACGGGTATTTCCAAGTAACGGCAGATCCGGTTTCTACTTGTGTCCAAGAAATTTTGGCGTTGCGTTCACAGATGCCGCGCTTAGTTACAAAGTTGAATACACCGCCCTTGCCTTCTTTGTCACCGGGGTACCAATTTTGAACGGTTGAGTATTTGATTTCGGCATCGTCTAAAGCGACGAGTTCTACCACTGCCGCGTGGAGTTGGTTTTCGTCTCTCATGGGTGCGGTGCAACCTTCGAGGTAACTCACGTAACTGCCTTCATCGGCGATGAG
>SKIJ01000157.1 GCA_007116495.1 Cryomorphaceae bacterium
AAACATCAATTTAACCAATGCAACTTTTGATATTGGTAGCGCTGGAAACAATGAATTCAACGTCCAAGTAGAGGCAACTGTAACTGGCTCAGGCGCACCCATTAGTGGGAATGAGTTTTTGCAAATTACGATCATCGCCAATAACATGAATTTCGCATCTGCTGTTGGATACTTTGGTCAAACTAGTCTCAATATTCAAGATTCTATTTTACTGCGTATTTTTGACAATGTTAATCAAGGCGTCTTTCAATTTAATGACCCAAAATTCCGACTAGACATCTCCAATAGCTTCGGAATCCCAGCACAAATAGACATTAATGAATTGAAAACCATTGTTGTGCAAACGGGTGCAGAACTTTTATTAACGGGTTATCCCAATAATATTGCGATTAACAGTCCTTCGGTTCAAGGGGAAGTAGCAAATACAATCGTTCAATTTGACAATACGAACACCTCAAACATAGAAACCATTGTAAGTCCTACGCCAAGGTATCTCTACTACGATGGCGCGATACAGATTAATCCCATGGGACCAAGTGGCCCATTAAATTTTATCTTGAACTCCAGCACCTTATCCGCAAAAGGAGAAGTTGAATTACCATTAGATGGTTTTGCTTACGGTTTTGAAGTGAGAGACACCGTGCCGTTTAGCACAGGCACAGATTTTTCTCAAACCGAAGCGATTACTTTTGTGATGTTCCGACTCATTACCAATAACGGTTTCCCTGTGGATGTTCAAACACAAATTCGTTTCATGGATGAAAACTTCAACACCATTTTTACAGCATTTGATACACCGGAGGATGTCATTCTATCAGGCGTGTTGAATAGTGATGGCAGGGTGATTGATTTTACGGAAAAAACCACAGATATTATACTAACGCAAGAACAAATAGCACTTTTACCGAATGTAGAACACATTGAATTAGTTGCTTTTGGTGAAACAAAAAATGGTCCCAATGAAGAACGTGTTGTGTTTTTCGATGACTACAAATTAAAAATGAAATTAGGGCTTCAAGTTGAAGGGAGTCAAAACTTTTAATCCAAGGACATGAAAAACAAGCTACTTATTTCGATATCCTTCATTACTTTTTGTACAACTATACTATCACAAAGAAATTTCACTTTGTATCATTTGGAAGGTGCCCCACAGACGCACTACATGAACCCTTCCTTTAGGCCAGGAGCAAATGTGTTTTTCACAATGCCGGCATTGGGTATGCACAGTGTTGGTTTTTCGCATAGTGGATTTGCACCAAAACATTTATTGACAGAAAGAGAACAAGACGACTCCCTAATGCTAACACCAAGTGTTGCTGTTAGCAAGATGGCTGAACTCAATCACATCAATTTAGATGTCCAAAATGAAATCATGGGTTTCGGTTTTCGATTTAAAAAGAAGAACTACCTGAGTTTTTCAGTAATGAACAGAATGCAGTTTAATGTGCTTTACCCAAAAGGACTTTTTCAGTTTGTGGTTGATGGAAACGGTCGAGAATTTCTTGGGGAAAGAGCATCTTTCGATGGCTTAGGGATGAACTTTAATTCTTATTTAGAATACGCTTTAGGATATAGTCGGGTAATTAACGAAGATTTAATGGTAGGAATGCGATTCAAACTCTTATCTGGTTTAGCTAATGTTCATACCAATCGAAGTGAGTTAGGAATTTTTACAGACGAACATACTTTTGATTGGACAGTTGATGGTAGTTTTCGCATAAACTCCTCTAATTCCCTATTCTTTGCCGACACCCTTAATCATGATGATGAACTGGAAAGCATATATCAATACCTCTATAATTTTGAAAACATCGGTGTTGGATTTGATTTAGGTGCAAGTTATGCGATTAATGATAGGTTATTGGTATCTGCAAGCATGAATGATTTGGGCTTTATTCGTTGGAATAGCAATACCAGAAACTTCACAACAAATGATGTCACTTATACCTTCGAAGGAGTTGATATTAATCAGTTATTGCAAGATTCCTTGGATGTTTTCGATATACTTTTGGATAGTTTAGTTGGGTTGGTAGGCCAAGATGAGAATAACGAAAGTTACAGCACTAGTTTATACACACGCTTTTTTGTTGGAGGAAGGTATTTAATTACTGACCAAATTGGAGGGACATTATTACTTTACAATGAAATTGTAAATGGAAGGTATCGTGCTGGTTTTCATGCTGGAGTTAATGCCAAATTAGGTCAATGGCTTTCAGCAAGCGTTAACTATGGATATTACGGCCGAGGCTGGGCAAATCTTGGTGGTGGTTTCAGCTTGAGAGGCGGTCCTGTGCAATTCTATCTTGGTGTAGATAATGTCATTCCAGTATTTGACCAACGAGCCGCACGAAATCTACACGCCGTTTTTGGCATGGGCTTTATGATTGGAAAACCAGACAAGGAGAAAACACCAGGAAGTTTGAAGTTTCAGTAAATTTTATATATCGGCAAACGTCGATAGGATGGCTCAAAGAAAGGAGATCGCTTATACAAAAAGTATAACTGCTCCCAACGGTTGTTGGCAAAATCCTCATCTGTAGCTTGCTTTGCCCTGAATTCTTTTTCAAGTGCTGCATCGCTTTCTAACATTGTTAAGGCGATTTCTTCAAAAATGTAGGGTGAAAAATATTCTTTTTGCATCATGTAGCTGTCAAAAAATCCCCACCAAAAATAACTGGAAGACACTTCTGGCTCTAATACATTCAGTACGAAATCAAAAGTCCTGGAATCATTCATTGGAATAAGAACATCCCCCTTTTTAAAAGACCGTTGAAGCATTTCTCTTTCCACCTTTATATCAGAATGAATAAACCTTCCTTCATAGGGTTTTTTAGATGACTCGAAAGCAGTCACTACTAAACTTTCAGCTTCGATTAGAGTGTCTTTTTCAATGGTGATAAACTGAACGCTATTTTGAATCAATCGATCTACGATAGCCCTTTCTTGACCTTCCACTAAATAATACTTAGGCACTTTTAACGATTTGTTAGCATCATATCGAAAAAAATGTGGGATGTATTGCGCAAATGGCTGCTCAAGATCA
>SKIJ01000098.1 GCA_007116495.1 Cryomorphaceae bacterium
GAGCCCTTTGTCGATAAAATGCAATCGGTTTATCGCTGGTGTTTAGAACAAAACAAACCCGTATCGCTGATCATCGACGCCGACATTCTCATTCGTCCAACGTTACTGAAAACAATTAGACGGGTTGTTAAACGCATGGCGCATTCCGATGCCGGTTTTGGAATTCAATTGTTTGATCGTTTTTTTCATCGCCCGAAGTTTCGCGGCATACACGTTTACAAAACCGCGTGTTTGCCACTATTTTTAAACGAGTTGCCACACGTTGTTAATGATTTACGTCCTGAGACGGCTGTTAAAAAGCGTGTGGAAAATCAGGGCTACAAATGGAAGAATGACCTGTTGACGTTTTACGTTGGTGGACTGCACGACTTCCACCAGTGGCATCGGGATATTTACTTTAAAATGCTGGTTCGCAGTCATCGTTCCCCGGATCTAGTGGCCATCAACTACATACCCGATGACGGCTCTAAGGAGTATGTGTTTGCCAAACAAGGATTAGAGGACGGAGCGGCACGATCCGAACTGCAACTCGATAAACAACAATATGTCAATCCGGGGATTGAAGAGCGACCGCCAATGCGTGACATCATCGACGTAGAGCAAACCCTCAAAAAGGCTTTACGTAAACATTACGGCATATCGCTTTGGTATTTTGCCTCGCTTTATACCTGGTTTGCCCCGTTGCTCAATTGGCGATTGCGAAATCGAAAAACAGCGTGAAACGCATTCTCTTTACCATTCCCAATGTGGACACTGCCGGTAGTGGAAAAGCGCTTCGCAACATTGCTCGAGGTGCAGCAGCAGCTGGTTGGGACGTACACATTATGATGGAGCATACCCGTGGAAAACTCGCCGCTGAACTGCAATCGGAATTTACGGTTCACACCTGCACATACATTACGGCAATGCGACCATTTTCCAAATTGTTTTCCGGAGCGTGGCGTGTATCAAGACAGTTTCGCCGCATTGCCCCAAACCTCATTCACAGTTTCAACTACATGTCGGAATACAGCGAACCGCTTGCCGCACACCTCGCCGGCATTCCGTGGGTATTTACCAAAAAAAACATGAGTTGGAAAGGCAAGGCTTACAATCAGTGGCGGTTGCGAAGTGCATTGGCAAAAGCTATCATCGTGCAAAACACCGATATGCAGACGCTGTTTTATCCCAACAGTAAAAAGATCCATCTGATTCCGAGAGGTGTTGACGTTGCCTATTTTTCCCAAACCAGTACATCAGCGAACGGTCAATCTCCGGATTTGTTTAATAACGATAAGCGCACCATCTTGATGGTCGCAAATTTGGTTCCGGTAAAAGGCGTAGAGGACGTTATCACGGCCTTTGCGCATGCCAATGCAGCCCAAAATAATTGGCAGTTGGCAATAGTAGGTGATACCGAATTGGACGTGGAATACGTCAAACAATTACGGCAAGACGTTGTGGAACTCAACCTGGAACACGACGTATTATTTACCGGAAAACAACACGATGTACGTCCGTATCTAGCCAAATCGGAGCTCTTTGTCTTGCCCACGAGGAACGAAGGACGCAAAGAGGGATCGCCCGTAGCCACCCTAGAAGCCATGGCAGCCGGCTTGGTTGTCCTTGGCTCAGCTGTGCCCGGCATTGTCGATCAGTTGGCCAAATACCCCGAGTTTCTCTTTGAAGCGGGTAACCCCCATGCCTTAGCCGAAACGCTGAAACCACTTTTGACCAATACGACCGAACAAAATTCCACCATAGGACAAACGTTTTTTAATCATTGCACATCGTCGTTTTCACTAGAGGAAGAAGTTCGTAAACACCTCAGCGTGTACCATAAAATCACTTGACGTTTTGGTGAACATACGCTTTTTTTACCCTCTGTTATTTCTTCTTTTGATTGGCTTGTGGGACGCTCTGGTGTATCGGTTTTTACCCGTTATTGATTCGTCCTTACTCTTGGCCGGTATTACATTGTTAGTCGGCTTTGTCTTTATCTTTTTGTTCTTACAGTCAGTTGCGTATGGTTTTGTTAAAGGAAAGCGTTTTGGACTTCCGCTTTTTTTGCTCTTGTCTTTTGTAACATCGTTTTTAGCTTGTGAAGTGATGTACAGAATCAATCAACATTACGCCTTTGAAGTGGCCGGTAAGTCATACACCATCAGCAATGTGTGGCAAATTGATAACACGCTTGGACACTCTGCGGTACCCAACAGTAAGGGCGCGTTCAAGTACACACTTTTAAAAAACCCGTTGGAAGGAAAAATTGAGGTTTCCATCGACGATAACGGTGCACGCAGTACCACTTGTACCGGTGTTGACTCGAATGTCGTTGCTCTTTTAGGCTGTTCGTTTACGTTTGGCGATTTCGTTCACGATACCGCAACATACGCATCGGTGCTGGGAAAAAAAAGCAATTTTTATCCGGAAAACTGGGGCGGTTCCGGCTACGGACTTGCTCAGATGCACATGCGGTTTGATGCACTCAAAAAGCGCTCGGATGTGCACACCATCATTGTACAGTATTCCCCTTGGTTGGCAAAGCGTTCGGCTAAAATATCCCGTGATGCTCATTTTGGGTCACGATCGTATCCCTATTACGATGACAACTTAACATTGACGTCACCAATTTTCCGCACCTCCACACAGCCTTTTAGAGATTGGCGTCAATCCAAAAAGAGCTGGTGGAACAAACACCGTTTTGCCACCGAAAAAGGTTGGACAACCAATGTAAGCGACCGCGGGCGATTTACTTGGGCATCGCTCAAAGTGGCTTTAGGTTTGGCTCCCAAGCCAATCGATGACCTACACCAACTGGAAGAGCATTTGTACACCTACTTTGCTCAAGCAGCTCGGGAACACGACAAAGACATTGTTTTCGTAAAGATTAAATATCCGGCTGAACTGATCCCCGAATGGTTCTCCAGCTTTCGCCAACAACACAGAGTAGTTGATGTTGATGAGGTGTTTCGCCTCTACTACGGTGACGACACAGATGCCCCTTACCGCATATACCACGAGTACGACGATGGCAGCCGAGAACTCATCAACCGCCATCCCA
>SKIJ01000132.1 GCA_007116495.1 Cryomorphaceae bacterium
CAATATTCCGCTAACAAAGACGAAGAGTAGATTGGTTTTGTCTTGAACGATGGGTTGGCCGCTGGTAATCCACAATGCAAATAGCGCCCCACCAAGGATTAAGATAAGAATTTGCCAAGTAAAATGCCTGATGTCTCTAGCCACCACAAATGAGGATGCGGCAATCAAACTAAAAAAGAACGCCCAAACGCGAATGGGGTAGGCGTCGAGTAAATGGGTAACTCCAAATACACCAACCACAATACCTATGACCATTCCTAAAATTAAGTTGAGTAAAAAGCCGGCGTCGATATGTGCGTATGCTTCTTTGACTTTTCCTTTGGTGATGAGTTTTAAGAATTGACGATCGATTCTTCTAATACTAGCAATCAATCGTTCATAAATTCCGGTAATAAAGGCGATGGTTCCTCCGGAAACACCGGGAACAATTTCGGCTAGACCCATGGCCATACCTTTGGTTGCAATGGCTAGTTGTTTTAACATGATGTGGTTTGGTTGTATTTAATGCTTATTTAAGCAGTTGACTTATGAGTTTGTGATTCGCTAATTCAGGAAAATCTTCGAAAAAGTAAAACGCCATTTCGTCATCGAGCTTAATGGCCTCTGAAAAGTGATGCACGGATTGGTCTATATCATTGGTCTCAAAAAGCAAAACGCCTAGTCTGAGGTGAATCTGTGGATTTTCAGGAAATAGCTGTGATGCCTCAAACAGCATATCTATAGATTCATCAATGTCATCCCACTCCATAATGATGTCTGCGTAAAGCATATAAACTTCTGCCGGACAATCGTTCATATCCATCATTTCTATCAACATTTCGGCAGCGTCTTCCAAAAGCCCTGCTTTTTGTGATAAAAGAGCATAGTAAAAACGGTGGGCTATGGTATTGTGAATATCAATCAATCGCTTGGCGTAGTACAACGCTTCTCTCCATTCTTCAAGTTCTTCGTGAAGTGTAATCATTTTGATTACCACTTCATCCAATTCCGGATCGTCATTGTAGGCTTTTGTTAAGTAACGCTTTGCCTCTTTGTAATCACCCATACTTTGGTAGGCAACACCCATTCTAAGGTATGCATATGCGTTAAAATCTTCAATTTCTACCAAAGACTTATATATTTTAATGGCCTCTTCATGATTTCCCAGCATTTCAAATGCGCGCGCCTTTTCGTAATGTGCTGCTGAGAAATAGTCATCAATCACGCACGCAAAATCAAATGATTCAATAGCACTTTCGTATTGTTTGTTTTTTTGATAAACAAGTCCGAGTTGATGCCAAGCTAGTTCCGAGTAGGGGTTTGCGTCGATATAGGTTTTAAGAAACGATACCAGTTCGTCACTTTCATCGAGCATGTCGTAACAAAACGAAAGGCTGAATAATGCAGAACCATCGTCGTAATCGTTCATCAAAACGCGTTTGAAGTACTCTGCAGCGCGTCGATAATCAGCTACTTCCAAGTATTCAGAAGCAATCATAGGGTTAACTTCTTCAAAGGTACCCATGGCTTTGCCAGCCTGCTTCAGTTTTTGAATGGCTTTATTGTGCTGTCCTTTTTTGGAAAGCCATTCAGCTCTTCCAATCAATGCATCAGGATGCTGTGGGTCAATTTTTTCTACCAACAATAAATCTGAGTCTGCTTTGTCTAAATCCGTCATATCCAAATACACTTGTGCTCGACGAATGAGGAGTTCTGATGAAAGTGGATGTTGATTTAGGCCAATGTTCAAACTCTCCAATGCGCGTTTATCCTTTCCAAACTGAATGTAGTAATCGGAAATGTGTTCAAAGTTTTCCACGTCAAAAAAATACTCTTCGCCGAGACTTACCATCTCTTCAAAGCGCTCTATAAGCTTTTTGTATTCAAAATTTCCGGGTTCCAACATTTGCTATTTGGATTAAATAAATTCTTTTACAATAATAATGTACTCAACTTAATTTACAACGATGATTTTTTTGATTTATGCATCTTTTTTCAACAAATAAAAGCGAATAAACCCTGAATATTACTGTGAAAACATTTGTGATGGTGCTGTACTTTTGTTGAAAATTAAAAAATTATGGCTCTTATCTCATCTGTATCTGGTATTCGTGGCACTATTGGTGGTAAGCCCGGAACCAATCTTACTCCACCAGACATTGTAGCGTTTTCTTCTGCGTACGCAACCTGGCTTAAGTCGTCGGGCAAAGATACGTATACCGTAGTGATTGGACGTGATGCGCGTCCGTCAGGGAAGATGGTTCGCGATCTTGTCTCACAAACACTTTGCTCGTTTGGTATTAATATAATTGATTGTGGCTTAGCTACAACACCCACCGTTGAAATGGAGGTTGTTCGTCAAAATGCCGATGGGGGAATCATTCTTACGGCATCTCACAATCCTGAGAACTGGAACGCGTTAAAGCTTTTGAACAATAAAGGTGAATTTTTGGATGCCGAAGAGGGAGCAAAAATACTAAAATTCGCGAAAAAAGGAGTTTTTGAATATTGTGATATTAAGCACATTGGCAGTGTTTCTCGTTCTGAAGATGCTTTGGATTACCATGTAAAAGCGATCTGCAATCTTCCTCAAATCAATCCTGAGCTGATTGCCCAAAAAAACTTTACCGTTGTTGTTGACGCAATAAACAGTGTAGGAGGGAAAGCCATTCCACAGATGTTGAAGGCATTGGGCGTTCGTAATGTCCACGTCATTAATGGAGATATGCATGGTCATTTTTCGCATAATCCCGAACCGTTAAAAGAACATTTAAGTGACATAATGAATGCTGTACGCGAGCACAATGCAGATATGGGAATTGTGGTTGACCCCGATGTAGATCGGCTTGCATTTATTGATGACAAAGGAGATATGTTTGGTGAAGAATATACATTGGTAGCGGCAGCAGATTTTTGGTTGCGTAAAAATCCAGGTGCAGTTGTATCGAATATGTCTTCATCGCGTGCCTTGGACGATTTGGCCAAAACGTTCAATCAAAAGCGCTTTACCAGTGCGGTTGGAGAGGTGCATGTAGTAACCGCCATGAAAAAAAACAGTGCGGTAATTGGAGGTGAAGGGAATGGTGGTGTTATTCTTCCCGATTTACATTACGGGCGTGATGCGCTGGTGGGTGTCGCTATTGTACTTACGCATCTTGCAGAAACGGGAAAGACACTTTCTGAACTCAAGCAGAGTTACTCATTGTATGCCATGAGCAAAAATAAAGTTCAATTAAACGAAAGCACTGATCCGGATGGCGTACTCGAAACACTCAAAACGAAGTATGCCGAATACAGTCCAAATACGATTGATGGATTAAAGATAGATTTTCCCGATTATTGGGTTCACATGAGAAAATCCAACACCGAACCGATAATACGAATTTATGTGGAAGCTGAAAATTCGGATCGCGCACAAGAAATCGCATCGTCATTTGTTGATGAGATACAATCTATGGTGTAAATTTGCTAAAAATTAATGATTTATGATGGATTCTGTGACCGCTGAGCACCGTTTGGAATTGCTGGAAAACCACTTTGCATCTTTTAGAGCAAATACAATTGGATATGATACTGTGTACAAAACACCTTTTGGCGATAAGCAACTGATTTATGCCGATTGGATTGCCAGCGGTCGTTTATATAAACCTATTGAAGACCGAATAGCACACGAAATAGGGCCTTTTGTAGCTAATACGCATACAGAAACATCATTTACCGGTGCTTTACTCACCAATGCTTACAATGAAGCTAAAATCGTCATTAAGGCCCACGTCAACGCCAATGAAAACGATGTTCTACTGCCCACAGGCACCGGAATGACTGGTGCAGTGTTAAAGCTGCAACGCATACTTGGGTTAAAGTTGCCCGAGCAATTTGAAGATAAGATCGAGATACATGAAGATGATCGCCCCGTAGTTTTTATAACGCATATGGAGCATCACTCAAACCAAACCTCGTGGTTGGAAACCATTGCACGTGTTGAACTAATTGAAGCAGACGATGACGGGTGTATCAACCTCAACCATTTTGCAGAACTCCTAGAACGCTACAAAAATCGACCACTAAAAATTGCCAGCATCACCGGCTGCAGTAATGTTACAGGAATTTTCACTGAGTATAGTGATGTTGCAAGAATGATTCACCGTGCTGGGGGATATTGTTTTGTCGACTTTGCGTGTTCCGGACCATATGTTGATATTGACATGCACCCTGAGGACGAAGAATGTGCACTGGATGCTGTTTTTCTATCGCCGCATAAATTTCTCGGTGGACCGGGCAGTCCCGGTATAGTGGTGTTCAATCGCGCCTTGTACAAATTAAAAGTACCCGATATACCGGGAGGAGGAACAGTCACTTGGACCAATCCTTGGGGTGAACACAAGTACTTCGACGACATTGAAACGCGAGAGGATGGAGGCACTCCCGGATTTCTACAGACAATCAAGGCCGCATTGGCGATTCGTTTGAAAGAAGAAATGGGAACAAAAAATATCAGAAGACGTGAAGATGTATTGGTCAACTATATGTTTGACCGCTTAGAAAAGATACCGGGTCTGCACATTTTAGCTGGTGAAAATCGAGAACGTATAGGTGCTATATCGTTCTATTTCGACCATATTCATTACAACTTAGTCGTGAGTTTACTGAGTGATCACTTTGGCATTCAAGTTCGAGGTGGCTGTTCATGTGCCGGAACATACGGTCATTTTTTACTCAACGTTACACCTGATGTAAGTCGTGAAATAACGTCAAAAATTGATCGTGGAGACTCTTCCGACAAGCCTGGATGGGTACGTTTATCGCTGCATCCAACGATGACCTCCAAAGAAGTAATCTATATTGCAGATGCGATAGAAGAAATTGGTAAAAATCATCATCTATTAGAAATGGATTACGATCAAGTTGCAGGCACAAATGCTTTCACCCACAAAAGCGGAAGAGTAATGGAGCAGGGTATCGCACGGAATTGGTTTTCAAGCATTAAATAATAAAATGATCTATTTCGACAATGCAGCTACTACACCCGTATGCGACGTCTCTGCTAAGGCAATGTTGGATGCAGTAACAAACGTGTGGGGCAACCCGTCTTCAACCCACTCCTCCGGCCGAAAATCCAAAGCGATGATGGAGCAGGCAAGACGTGTTTTTGCTAAAGATTTAAACGCTGCACCATCCGAAATTATGTTTACCAGTGGTGCCACAGAATCCATTATGCTGGGAATGTACAGCGCTTGCATGGAAGGTGTTTCCCAAATTATTACCGCAGCCAGTGAACACAAAGCTGTTTTGGACATTTCAAAACAGTTGAGTAACCAATTTTCCATTCCTAGTCGTGTCATTGGGGTTGACTCAAATGGCAATGTATCGTTGGATGAACTTGAAGAACTTCTTAAAGACTCAACGGGTAAAACACTAATAGCCATTATGTACGTGAACAACGAAACTGGTGTTGTTCATCCCGTTGAAGCTATTGGTTCGCTGGCAAAATCGTATGATGCCTTGTTTTTTTGCGACTGCGTTCAGGCTGGGCTCTATCACACAATAGATCCTAAAGCGCAAGGCATAGACTATTTGAGTTTATCCGCTCATAAGCTCTATGGGCCTAAGGGATCTGGACTTTTATATATTGATAAAAAACGAGACAAGTATGCATTTTGGGCTGGGGGTAGTCAGGAGCGCGGCCATCGGCCGGGAACGGAGAACCTGCCTGGTATTCTAGGCTTTGCAGCAGCTTGGCAAGCGTCGCAAGACAATAAAATGAATTACTTTTCACACATTGAGACACTCAACAAAGAATTAAAAAGCAAACTGCGTTCAAGACTACCTGATGTGTCCTTTAATGGAAACGACACATCTCCTCATATTTGCAATGTAACCATACCCACCACAAAAACCCCTGCGGCGGTATTGCTACAATTAGATATTTCAGGCATTTCACTAAGTGCTGGGAGTGCCTGCCAATCGGGAAGTCATAGCCGATCGCACGTTCTGGAAGCGATGAACCTACCGAATAATGGAGTGGATTTGAGAATATCGTTGGGCAGACAAAATACAATTGGTGAAATAAATCAATTAATTGATGTTCTGGGAGCTGTATTGAGCTAAACGCGTTTTTGATACTTACATTATTTTCAATGTAGCAGTGGTCATTATAATATCATTAATTCTCTCATTGAAGTTGTGACATAGTGTGAAAAAAACTAATTTTGTTATAAAGTTTTTTATGTAAAGAATATGCTCCACACCACTCATAAATGAAAAAAAAGAGAATCAGCATTTTTGGTACCATTTTAAAATCAGTTTCATTAGTTACACTAGTACTGCTTTGGTTATCTTTATTGGCCATTTTTATTCCACCACATATTTTACCATTTTTAGGTTTAATTACGTTGGGGTTTCCTATTTTCTTTTTGATACACGTAGCTTTTTTATTTTGGTACATTTACAAAGGCGATCGGTATTTATGGATTTTACTGATAACGTCTTTTTTTACACTCCCTTCATTTCACAGTTGGGTTTCGCTGGGAAGTAAATCTACTGAAAACAGTTCATCTAACGCATTTTCTATTATGACATATAACGTGAGAATGTTTAATGTTTACAATTGGCTAAACACTAAAGATATATCAGTAAAGCAGCGCAAACTGATTGAAGAAGCAGCCGCAGACATATTGGTTATTCAAGAGTATTACAACTCAAATACCACACCTTCATTTGATTACCCCTACGAATACATTTCATACTCCAATCCTCAGAAAAATTTTGGATTAGCGACGTTTTCTCAATATCCCATCATTCAAAACGGGACGATTCCTTACGAACATACAGAAGGGTTTAACAACCAATTTACGTACGTTGATGTTACTGTTAATGACGATACCGTAAGGGTTCTCAATATTCACTTAGCCTCATTTTATTTTGATGTAAAGGACTTTGAAGCTCTTAAGCAAGGCGAAATAAACGATATCAATGATTTAGGCATTCGCTTTGGATCTTTGGTGGATCGTCTTTTTAAAGGGTTTGCAAGACGCAGCAAACAGATAAAGACCATTAAGTCATTTATTGAACATAGTCCTTATCCTGTTTTTGCTTGTGGTGATATGAATGACGTTCCAGCATCACACACATATCGAGTCTTTAATCGTTTACTAAATGATTCGTTTCACGCTGCCGGGAGAGGAGTGGGGAGAACGTATGTAGAAACCATTTGGCCGTTACGCATTGATTGGATATTTCATCCTGAAGAATATAAAGCAATTGAGTATAAAACCATTGGCAAAGAGTCCCCGCTAAGCGATCATTTACCTGTAAACGTTATGTTTACCCCAAATCCTTAGATTTTATAATAATTATTCTTTCGTAAGACTTCTTATCTCCAATAGATTTAATGCGTTTATGGGAAAACCAGTTACATCCTTTGCTACAAGACGTATAACTTGGTCATAAAATAATGGTATTACAGGATTGTGATCTGAAATAATCTCTTCCATTAGTAAATGTAGTGTGTCTCGCTCAGTCGATGGCTGCATACGTGACAATGCACTGTAGAGTGAATCCGTTGATGGATTGGAGAAACGCGAATAATTAGGGCCATTGGGTGGTAAAAACTCACTTGAAAACAATAACATATAGTTTTCTGCATCCGGGTAATCAGCAATCCAAGAGGCACGAAAAAAATCAATTTTACCGGTGGCAATTTGCTGACGTAATGTTGCTGGTGGCGAAACATCTACAACAATGGGAATTCCCACCTGAATAAGTTGACTTTGAATAAATTCTGCTATGTCTTGGTATCCCGGGTTTGTATGTAACGTAATAGGGGGAAGGCCTTCGCCATGTTTATATCCTGATTCTGATAACAATCGACGTGCTTCGTCTTTGTTGTGATGAATCAATTCTTGCGAAACAGAGCTAAGCGATGGGGGAGTCATACCGCTGTTGGCCGGTAGAGCCATATTCCTTAGTAAATAACGCACCAATTGACGTTTATCTATCGCAAGATGCATTGCTTGTCTAATACGTACATCGGCATAAGGGCTGTTTTCTTTTTTCAGCTTTTTCGTATTAAACGCCAAGTATTCAGTATTTAAGTAATCGGTTGTTTCCAACCGCATCCGTGTTTTGTGCTTCTCTTTCAAGTTCCCATTTTCATCAATAATATCATCGCGGTATGACACATCCAAGCCAGAGATAAAATCTAAGTCACCTTTTAAAAAACTTAAAAAAGCTGAGAGTTTGTCATTAATAAATCGCACGACAACAGACTCTATGTTGCCTTTGAAATCAGTATGACTATAGTTTTGATTGCGCCTTAGAATTAAGCGTTCACCAGGCACCCATTTTTTTAGATAAAATGGGCCAGTACCGGTGGGATATTTGGCAAATGAGACATCATTGTACTCAACAGCTTCCAAAGCAACAATTGAGGTATATTTCATACTCAAAAGTCGCAAGAAAGGGGAGAAGGGCTCTTTTAGTTGTATGGATACCACTGTGTCATTTTCGGCATAAACAGTATCCATTAACTGCATTGTCCATGCACCTGGTGAAGAAAGTTTTGGGTCTTTTAACCTATACAGAGAATAAACCACATCGTCAGCACTGAGTGTTCGCGGTTTTTTGAAAGCGGGGTGAGGGTGAAACAAAACGTTTGAATGCAATGTAAAGCGGTAAAGGAGCCCCGAATCACATACCGACCAATGTTTTGCTAAGCCCGGTATAATCTGTAATTGATCGTCCAATTCGACTAAGGTTGAAAACAATTGATGACAAACCCATATATTAGACTGTGCACGCGCGAAAGCGGGATCTAAACTGCTAATACCAGCGGGTTCATTGTAACGAAAAACGTCAGAGCGGTGGCTTGATGAATGTTGGTTACATCCAGAAAGAAATAGGAAAGAAATAAACGTAAAAACAATTGTGCGACACCGTTTCATTAATCCTTCATTTTTCTAACAAACATCGATAGCGAGATGGATAAAAATAAAACACTTCCAATAACGATTAAAGAATGAAATGGCTTAATGTGGTAAAATGGTGCAATGAGCATTTTAGAACCGATAAACAAAAGAATAAAAGCCAGGCCTTGTCTTAAGAATGTAAACAAGTGAATGCTATTGGCTAAAAGAAAATACAAACTCCTCAACCCCAAAATAGCAAAGATATTAGAAGTGTAAAGTACCAATGGATCTTGAGAAATGGTAAAGATCGCAGGGATACTGTCTAGGGCAAAGAGAATATCGGATAATTCAATGACCACAACCGCCAAAAAAAGTAAGGTGGCTGCACGTTTACCATTGATACGTACAAAAAACTTATTGCCTTCAATTTTGGGGTGAACGGTAAAAAACCGATTGACCAATCGCACACCTGGGTGCTTTTGTATATCATCAGGCGTTTGGGATTTATGCTCTTTAAAGGTTTTAATACCAGTTATAAAAAGAAAAACCCCGAAACCAAATAGGATAATATTAAACTCGTCTACATGAATACTTCCAATATCAAACCCCGGTAAATAGGTCAACCGAATGATTTCCACACCGGCAAATATGAGAATGGCACGAAATACGATGGCGCCAAGTATTCCCCAGAAAAGTACGCGATGTTGGTATTTATCGGGGATTGAGAAGAATTTAAACACCAAGACAAAGATGAACAGGTTGTCCATCGACAAGGCTTTTTCAATAATGAATGCCGTAAAATATTCAGTAGATGTTTCTACGCTGTAAAACCATCGTAGATACAGTCCAAAAGACAAACCAAGACCAATCCATAAGGCCGTCCAAGCAAGTGCTTCCTTGTTAGAAACTTGTTTATCGTCTTTTCTAAAAACGCCGAGATCTAGGATCAGCAGTCCAATGATGACAAGCAAAAATATGGCGATGGTCCAATATGAAAATTCCATGGCGTCAAAGATAAAGATGAATTGTCCTTGTATATGTGTATTTGGGATGGTATTAATCCATCATATTGATCATTGCATTGATTGGTGAGCAAAAAAAAAGTGACTACCGAGGCAGTCACTTAAAAAAACATCGACAAAACTTAAAACAAACCCGTTTCTGAAACGGCATACCTAAACGTAAAGTATCTAGCTTCCGGTCTGGTTTGCAAATTGATAAAATCTTCAGAGTTTATATCAGGGTTTCCTTTGTAGTAACTCAAAAGCTCAATTTTAGCATACAAACTTCCATCAATACGCAAGACAATCACTCTACCGGGGTTCATTAAAATGGCAAAAGGAGGAGAGGCGTTCGCATCGTTGTAAGTATACCACTCGTTTCCGGCAGCAGCAGAAATGGCAGGCATGCTTTCTGTATCTTTAAGAAAATTGTTAGTTGGCGCTTCATTTAGTTCTTCAAAGATAGCTGAAACCACTTGACCTTCGACATTCCCGGTTCCACTGCTACCACCATTCAGAAAGATGTTGGTGCCGTTAAACGCTATTTGCCAGTCGGTACTGCTGGAGTCGCTAATCAATTTGTTACCAGTAACGCTATAAAATGCAGTTTTGCCATCTGCATTTATATCCTCAGCCATGTGAATAATGGCGCTTTCTTCGCCATTGTTTCCATTCCCATTATCATCATCGTCGGAACACGCTACTGTAAGAGACAAGGCGAATAAAACAGAAAAAAAATTGTTGAATTTCATGATTAAAAACATTTGAGATTAATTAATAAAAAAAGAGCGTTGAATCAATTAGCACTGTGTAAATCAACGCGTGCTCCCACAAACCATATCCGGCCGGCAATGGTTGGTTCGTAGGGGTTTATTTGACCCAAAGCATTGTTTACACCTCCTTCAAGGGTGTATTTTTTTAGCCATCGTTTGCTGATGGTTAGGTTCATTAAAAAGGTGGCTGGCGCCAACTCTTCAGGAGTATCGGCGATTTGATTGCCGTTTAAATCTGCGAAAGGAAAAGCCCCTCTGTAAATTCCTCGTAACGATAGACGTAAACCTTTTTGGGTAGTGTACCCAACTTTGATGTTGCCACTGTGTCGCGAGCGATTAAACAAACCAAAATAGTCGGATTCCGGTACGCGCTCGGTTGCGCCTTGTGATGTTCTCCTAAAAACGTCTCCATTGCGTAAAGCCTCCAACACATCAAGGTCATTGGCGCGTAGGTATTCATATCCGCCACCAATTCGCCACGCGCGATTAATTTTATAGTCAATAGTTAACTCTGTACCGTACGTTTCTACCCGACTGATGTTGCGGTAACTAAATATATTTCCGCCATTGCTGTTACGACCAACGGGAAATGTTTCTATTAGGTCGTTGATTTGATTGTAAAACGCATTAAA
>SKIJ01000110.1 GCA_007116495.1 Cryomorphaceae bacterium
GGGTGTCGAGGTACCAGTTCATTTCTTCTTCCGGTATATTGAAGTCGGCCATTTTCTGACGCAATACGTCAAAGCGCTCTTCACGTTGTGAGCCACCGATGATTTCTCCGATGCCGGGGAACAGTACGTCCATGGCGCGGACGGTTTTTTCGTCCTCGTTTAAGCGCATGTAAAAGGCTTTGATGTTAGCCGGGTAATCGAACAAAATCACCGGACACTTGAAGTGCTTTTCCACCAAGAAGCGCTCATGCTCCGACTGCAAGTCAGCCCCCCATTCTTCGATACGGTATTGAAACTTGCCTTTTTTGTTGGGCTTGGAGTTTTTCAGAATGTCGATGGCTTCGGTATAGCTCACGCGACGGAAACCGTTGTCGGCAACAAACTGCAAGCGCTCCATCAAGCTCATGTCCGAGCGTTGATTGGCGGGAAGTTGTTTCTCTTCGTTTTGCAAACGCTGGCTCAGAAAGGCCAAGTCATCGGCGCAGTTAGTGAGCGCAGAGCGAATGATGCTGCGAAGGAAGTCTTCGGCTAAATCCATGTTATCTGCTAAGTCTGCGAAGGCCACTTCCGGCTCAATCATCCAGAACTCCGCCAGGTGTCTCGACGTATTCGAGTTTTCCGCTCTAAAGGTGGGGCCAAAGGTGTACACTTTGCCCAATGATAGAGCAAACAACTCGGCTTCCAGCTGTCCGGAAACGGTAAGGTTGACTTCTTTTTCAAAAAAATCCTCACGGTAGTTGATGCTGCCGTCTTCGTTTTTGGGTGGATTTGCCGCATCGATGGTGGTTACGCGGAACATCTCACCGGCACCTTCGGCATCGCTACCGGTAATGATGGGGGTATGAACGTTGTAAAAGCCGCGCTTGTGGAAATATTCGTGAATCGCAAACGACATGTAATGGCGAATGCGGAAGACTGCGCCGAAGGTCTGCGTTCTCGGGCGAAGATGAGCAATTTCACGTAAAAATTCTAGGGAGTGCTTTTTGGGTTGTAAGGGGAACTTTTCCGGATCGGATTCACCGTGTACGATGATGTTTTTTGCTATAATCTCAACCGCTTGTCCGGCTCCTTGTGATTTCACTAAATCACCTTGAACCTCGATGCAGGCTCCGGTGGTGATTTTTTTGAGAATGGTCTCATCCGTTTTTTCAAAGTCAACCACACACTGGAGGTTGTGGATGGTGCTGCCGTCGTTGAGGGCAATGAAACGACGAGAACGAAAGGTGCGAACCCAACCGCGAACGGTCACGTCACGACCAACGTTTTGGTCTTGTAATATGTTGGATATAGGTGTAGAGGTCATGTTAATTATGCTTTCAGTAAGTTGTTTTCCAAACAATATCTGGCTATCTGTACGGCATTGGTAGCGGCACCTTTGCGAAGGTTGTCGGCCACAATCCACATGTTGAGTGCATTTGGAAGCGAATGGTCAGAGCGAATGCGCCCAACGTAAACTTCGTCTTTGCCACGACTGTAATAGGGCATAGGGTAGGTGTTATTAGTCGGGTCGTCAAGAACGTTGATGCCTCGAGCAAAGCGAAGTACTTCGCGCGCCTCCTCGGGCTTTACTTCTGTTTTGAATTCTATATTGACACTTTCGCTGTGCCCACCGGTTACAGGAACCCGCACGGCAGTCGCGGATACTAAAACATCATCATCACTCAGTATCTTTTTGGTTTCACGCGTCAGTTTCATTTCTTCCTTGGTGTAGCCGTTATCAGTAAACACGTCACAGTGTGGTATGCAGTTTTGGTCGATGCGGTAGGGGTAAACCATTTTGGCGTCTTCTCCACGTCTTTCGGCTTCCATTTGATCCACTGCATCTTTACCGGTCCCGGTAACGCTTTGGTATGTAGAAACGATGACGCGTTTTACGCCAAATGTTTTGTGAAGCGGGTGCAAGGCCAAGGCCAGTTGGATGGTACTGCAATTGGGATTGGCAATGATGCGATCGCTTTTTTGCAAACGGTTGGCGTTGATTTCCGGTACAATCAATTTGATGTTTGGATCCATGCGCCACGCTGAACTGTTGTCGATTACCATGGTATCTATTTCGGCAAACTTTGGTGCCCACACCTTGCTTACATCACCACCGGCAGAAAATAGAGCCAAGTCGGGTTTCATCGACAAGGCCTCATCTAAAGTGACACAGGTCCATTCCTTTCCGCGAAATGTAATGGCCTTGCCCTTGCTTCGTGCAGAAGCAACAGGTATAAAATTATCGACTGGGAGCTTGCACTCCTCCATGACCTTGATCATTTCACGGCCCACCATTCCGGTGACGCCAACTACGGCAACGTTCATTGTGTATTGGTTTTATATGGGTAAGCACAAGGCTTACACCTACATTGGGCTTTTAAACAAGTGCTTTTCTGAGGCGCAAATGTACATGTGTAAACGATATGCGCCATAGTTAAATTGCAAAAATGAATGTGAAATGGGGGGGTATTCACCTTACTTGGCAGACTCTTGCTAATCAGTTGTAGTTTTAATGAAATAAGTTTAAATATTGATATAAAGTTAGTGCCATTACAATCATCATTATGTTTTACAAGCTGTTTTTTTATTTCCCCCGCCAAACCTTACTTTTACTACCAAAATCATTTCCCATGTTAAAGCTTTATTCACTTGTAATTTGTTTGTTTTTGATGAGCGGTTCGTTGATGGCTCAGAATGTTTACGATTATACGTCAGAGGATAGAGAAGAAAGCAAGAAGAAGGACACCATTAAAAACAACTTTTTTTATGAAATAGGATATACGTATCAACCCTATAGCTTTAACCAAACGGAGGTGATCTTTGATGGTTCGGAACTTATTTATGAAGACATCAATTACACTCTTGCTGCACGTTCGGGTAATCTTAACATGTTTAACATGGGTATGACACTGTATTTTGGCAATGAAAAGCAGTATCCTGTTCATATAGGTTTTAATGTTCATTTTTCTGACCGTCTAAACCTTTTTAATTCAGAAATAACCAC
>SKIJ01000005.1 GCA_007116495.1 Cryomorphaceae bacterium
GGCAATGGCAACGGCAATGGAGCAGAGGAGGGGCTTAGTGGTGTCTTCGTCGTTAACGAAGGGCCATTCAATCAAGGGTCGGGGTCATTATCTCTATACGACCCGAAAACGAAAAACGTTACCCAAGGTCTCTTTGAGTCAACCAATCAAACGCCCATTGGCAACATTTTTCAAAGCATGACAGCCACACAAGATCACTTTATTTTGGTGGCCAATAATTCGGGATTGGTTCGCATTACAGACGAAAAATTGACGTTGACAAATACCATCGACGATTTGGTTTCGCCCCGTTATGCCATACAGAGTGGCCCGTCTGTAGTGGCTATTTCCGATTGGAGCAGCAATGCAGTACATTTTTACGACGAAAATGATTGGTCTGAACTCGGCAGTGTGTCGACCAATACCGGTCCTGACCGCATGCTTCTCGATCCTTCAAACGGTAACCTTTGGGTCGTTAACTCCGGTGGCTTTTCGACCGATAGCACCGTCACGCGAATCAATGCCGCTTCGCGAACAGCTATTGCTGACGTTTCTACAGCCGGTCGACCTAATTCATTGGTACGCGATGTAAATGGCGACATTTGGGTGCTTTGTGGAGGTACAAAAGACTTTAACGATCCCAATAATAACGAACAAGGAGCGCTCATCCGTTTTTCTCCCGAAGGTAACGAACAGCAGCGTTTAGTCTTTTCCGATGCCTCCGCTTCCCCTTCGAATTTAAACGTTTCGCCCGATGGGGAAAATCTTTACTGGACATCCCCCGGCGGTATTTTTTCAATGTCGATAACCAATAATGAGTTACCTACGTCTCCACAAGCAACAGGCAGTTTTTATGGGCTTGGTGTTGATCCGTCAACCGGTGAGGTTTATGCGTCTGACGCCAAGGACTTTGCATCCAATGGTGAAGTGGTTGTTTATTCGGCGGAAATCGCCACAAAATTGCATACCTTTGAAGCGGGAATTATCCCCGCAAACTTCACGTTTAAATAGTATTGATATCATTCAACATAAGCATACCATCACAGCGTTATCGCTCAGCAGTTGAGCGGAAGTTGGACGATTGTCTTTGGTTGGGTGATCTCACCGATATTGCCATTCAGTTGGCATCCATTTTTCAAACCACAAAGCCGGAGCTGCACGATCCGGCTTTGTTGGTTTTTGCCGGTGACCACGGTTTCTTGGAAGATGAAGAGGTCGATGCGGGAGCGTTTTTGAGTTCCAATAGCGTGGTGCATCGCGCTGCGCAATCGGCGGGATTAAAACTGCAATTGATCGACAGCGGTTTGCGTGCTCCTATGGACAACATGGTCGATTATTGGATTTATCGGGAATCCGGATTTCTCCCGCGTAAGATTCAAGCCGCAACCCGGAATTTGATTCACGAAGCCGCCATGACAACCTCTGAGTGCCACGCCGCCATAGCTGCGGGAGTATCGGTTGTGGAGCAGCGCTATTACGCCGGGTGTAATGCCTTGGCGCTTACCGGAACAGGTACGGGCTCTTTGCACGCAGCGCGCATGTTGATTGCCGTACTTCGCAACGAGCCGTTGGTGCGCATGCTGCCTGCACAATTAAAACGCATATCCCTAAACAAGCAATTGCAACGCGCCATAAACCGACATCCGACAACCCACGACCCCGTTACAAACCTCACACTTTTTGGCGGTTTTGAAACAGCCATGCTAACCGGTGCCATTTTACAGGCTGCCCACCGACAGATGTTTGTGTTGTTGGATGGACTGCCAGCTTTCGCGGCTTTGGAAGCGGCACGGACCATGCATCCGACGGTTGAACATTATGTATGCATGGCACAGCGCCTCGGACGTGAACCGGCATTCGAACGCAAACCGATAGCGTACGTTCAGGAAACGCATTTAAACGACGGAAGGGGATTGGGTGCAGCTTTGGCCATGCCGGCAATCAATAGCGTACTTCACTGCCTGTAGAACGTGAGAGATTAAACCACTTGTTCCTCGCGCAATTGCTTTTCGTAAATATCGGAGTAGTATCCGTCTGCTTTCATCAAATCAGCGTGTGTTCCCTGCTCTGTTATTTGACCTTTTTTGAGCACCAGTATCTCGTCGGCGTGTTGTACCGAGGAAACGCGGTGAGAAATGATGATGGTGGTGATGGATTGGGTGTAGCTGCGCAAACTGCGTAATATGCGTTCTTCAGTTTCGGTATCAACCGCAGAGAGACAGTCGTCGAGGATGAGTACTTTGGGTTTTTTTATCAGTGCGCGTGCAAGTGCTGTCCGTTGTTTTTGCCCACCAGACAACGTTACGCCTCTCTCTCCCAAACGGGTTTGATACCCTTTGGGAAACGCCATAATGTTCTCGTGCAGACCCGCCATTTTTGCAGCGTCTACGATGTCTTCTTCGCGGGCGTTGTCAACACCAAACGCAATGTTGTTAGCTATGGTATCGGAAAATAGAAAAATATCTTGCGGAACAATGCTTATTTGTTCGCGGTAGGCGTCGAGGTTCAACGCCAGTAGATCTTTGCCATCGATGTAAATGGCTCCGGATGTTGGGTCGAATAAACGGGTTTGCAAGGCTGCAACGGTTGATTTTCCCGAACCGGTTTCCCCGATGATGGCCAAGGTTTTTCCCGAGGCCACAGAAAATGATACGTCTTTTAGCGCTGTGATGTTGGTATGCCCGTAGGTGAATGTCACGTTGTCCCAGCGGATGTTTCCCTCCAGCACAAACGGTTTGTCAGATGGGTTTGTAATGTCGGGGGGTTCGTCTAAAAACACGTTGATGCGCTCCATGGAGGCTTCGGCGCGTTGCACGATCGAGGTGACCCAACCAATGGATGCCACGGGCCATGTAAGCATGTTGACGTACATAATAAACTCCGCTATGTTACCGATGGTGATGTTGCCCGCTATGGCTTCCATTCCACCCAAATAAATGATGATTATGGTGGATAGGCCAACCAATAGCAGCATTAGAGGGCCAAAGAGCGCATTGATGCGATAGAGGTGTTCGTTGCGCGCAAAGTATTCGTCTGCTTCTTGATCGTAGCGTTCAGCCAGGTAGGTTTCCTGTACGTTGGCTTTGAGTACACGGATGCCCGATAGAGTTTCTTGTACAAAGGTACTGATGGAGGAGAGTTGGGCTTGAACGCGTTCACTACGGCGGTTGATGAGGTGACTCACTCGGTATATGAGGTAAGACAGAATGGGCAAAGGCAGCAACGTGTAAAACGTTAGGGTGGGATTGATGGCAATCATCCGCTGAATAACCACCACGACGAGGATGGAGGTGTTAATGCCGTACATGAGTGCCGGACCAAGATACATGCGCACTCGACTGACATCCTCACTGATTCGATTCATCAAGTCTCCGGTGCTATTGGCACGAAAGAACCGTTGACTGAGCTTTTGGTAGTGGGTGTACACTTCGTTTTTTAGGTCATACTCGATGTGACGCGACATCACGATGAGGGTTTGCCGCATTAAAAACATGAATAAACCTTTTAGCAAAGCAGCACCAATAATGATAAGCCCGTAGCGTAGAATCAATGCTTGCGTTTCCGAAGTAACGCTGTTGGTATTGTGATCGGCATTGGTGCGAATGGCTTCTTCCACAGCGTTAAACGATTCGCGGACGTATTGTGGCGGTATAACACTAAACAGCACCGAAATGGTTACAAACACAATCCCTCCTAAAAGATGCCACTTGTAGGTTATGAAATAGTGGTTTAATGTAAAGAGATGACGCATGCGTTTATTTTCGTTGTTGGTTTGCTCCGACCGTGCTTTATGGTTAATTTCGCGGCGGTTATTAACACGACGTGTTCGACTGCAAAGGTAATTCTCAATACATGCAGAATGTTTACACTAACGTAAGTTTTTATCCACCTAATACGAAATAAAACGACCAAAAAACGAACAATATTATGAGCGCAACGTCTTCAGCAGTAGAGGTACACCCCTTGGTTTTCTCCAACCCCGCATTTAAAGATCACGAACAAGTTGTTTTTTGCCACGATAAAGAAAGTGGACTAAAGGCGATTATTGGTGTTCACAGCACCGTATTAGGTCCTGCGCTTGGTGGAACCAGAATGTGGGCGTATAACTCAGAAGCAGAAGCCGTTCGCGATGTGTTGCGTCTATCGCGAGGAATGACCTTTAAAGCATCCATCTCAGGATTAAATCTCGGTGGAGGAAAGGCCGTTATCATTGGCGACAGCCGTACCCAAAAAACCGAGGCCATGATGCGCGCATTTGGACGAATGGTAGATCGCCTCGGAGGCAGTTACATTACTGCAGAAGATGTGGGTATTTCGACAAAAGACATTGAGCACGTTGTAAAAGAAACCAAGCACGTTACGGGAATTCCCATCGAAATGGGTGGAAGTGGTGATCCGTCACCAGTTACCGCTTACGGGACGTACATGGGTATAAAAGCATCGGCTAAGTACAAGTGGGGCAGCGACGACCTCAACGGCCGCAAAGCACTCGTGCAAGGTGTAGGACATGTAGGCATCACCCTAGTTAAACACCTCACCGAGGCTGGAGTGGAGGTATTGGTTCAAGACATTCACCAAGACCGAATCAATATGGCTGTAAATGAATACGGAGCGACTGTTTACGAAGGTCACTACGCAGATGCAGAGGTTGACGTTTACGCGCCATGTGCGCTCGGAGCAACCGTTAACGACGATAGTTTATCGCGTTTCCGATGCAGCATCATAGCGGGTGCCGCCAATAATCAATTGAAAGACGAAAACGTTCATGGCAATGAGGTGCGCAAGCGTGGCATTTTATACGCACCCGACTTCCTCATCAATGCCGGAGGACTTATTAATGTGTATTCCGAGATTGCTAAATACGACCGCAATGAGTCGTTGCGTCGAACAGAAGGCATCTACGATACAACGTTGGAAATTTTTGCCCACGCCGAAACAAAGGGAATCTCTACGCATAACGCTGCCCTCAATATTGCACAAGAAAGGATTGACGCGGCAAAAGCGGCTTCAAAATAAAGGATGATTACACGAAGACAACTGCGCATTAAAGCGCTACAAGCTTATTACGCCCACCACACAACCGGGCGATCGCTGCCAAATACAATTAAGGCACTGGAAGAGAGTGTTGAAAGTGTTTACGAACTTTTCTTGTTAGAGGTAAAAGCACTGAGCGAATTTCATCGTTTTGAGGAAGAGCGATTGGAGCGCGGACGGAAGAAGAAAATGCCAACGCCGGAAGATCTCAATCCCAACACGGTGCTCGTGGATAATCCCATTTTAAAAAACATTCGCTTCAGTGATGAGCTATCGCCACTATACGATGATCACGCGATTCGTTGGGGCGACGATCGCGATTTGCTATACAAGGTGTATCAACGGATGATACAAAACGAAGCGTATGCGGAGTATAAGGCAATTGCGACACCAACGATTGAGGATCATCGCGCCTTTCTGTTGGAGTTGTACACTCAGTTTTTTGCCTACAATGACACACTGCAAGAGCTTTACGAAGAGCGCAGCATTCACTGGGCGGAAGATCTTGAGGCGGTGCAAATGCTCATCGTTTCGTTGATCAAGCATAGCAACGAAGATCAATTGGTGATTCCGAGTTTGTTTAAGTCGGAAGACGACCGCGAATACGTTGTGCAGCTCTTGAGAAAAGCCATGCAGAATGGCGATTATTTTGGCGAGTTGATTGCCGCACAAACCAAGAATTGGGAAGCCGATCGCATTGCGCTCATCGATATGATATTGATGAAGTTAGCGCTCGCAGAACTTGTTTATTTCCCGCAAATTCCGATTAAGGTTACCTTCAACGAATACTTGGAGTTGAGTAAGCAGTTCAGCACATCGCGTTCCGCTGTATTCATAAACGGGGTATTGGATAAACTCACAGCTCAGCTTAAAAAGGACGAGCAAATACGAAAGGTTGGGAAGGGACTGATGTAAAGATTATTGGCAACAGTTAACCCGTGAAGGCTTGTTGTTTCAATATGTGTACTGCTGTTTAATAATGTATTAGCGGAGGCTCACATAAGCAAACGCGACTGCCTCATTACAAATCAGTAACTTTTTTGCGTTCCACCTGTAGAATTTTATGGGTGGATTCGTCGCGGACAAATGCCACGATGTGTAAGTTATTAGGATCGTGGTCGTTGCTAATCGTATGATTTTCTGTAAACGACTCTCTTAAACCGCGAGTCCAGCTGGCCTCCCCAATGGGGTCTCCTAAGTGATTGGTCAGTGCGAAGCGAAACATGTAATTGTGAACATACGCCGTATCTAAGTCGTAGCTGGGGAGTAGCTGCGCGGCAACGATGTTGTCTTGCGTAACAAAAACCGATAAGCGTACCCTATCCCCATAGTTTTCTAATGCTTCCACACTGATGTCTACGTCAAGCTCCGGGTCGCTCCACGCCCCATTGATGTCTATTCTAAACAGTGGATCGGTATCTACTTCTTGTTGCACAACCGATGCCCAACCTCCGTGTTGAATGTGGTGAGACGTGCCATTTGTGGTGTAATTGCTGCGATTTACCATTCCTATTGGAATCCCTACAAAACGATAAAACTCAAAAATTGACGTGCCTTCCGGTGTTCGCCAATCGTTTGGTGCATCGGCTGTGGGGCGAGCAAAATTGCTTAACACGTGGTAGCTGATAAAAATAACGTCTTCACCAAACTGACTGCTGATTTGCCCTCCCGTAATGTCTGCGTTAGGACAGTTATTACACAAGTGTCCGGTAAATTTTTCGATTAAAACTTTGCGTGTGACTTCATCACCATTTACGACGCCACCACCGCCTTGATTGTCAATAACCGGCTCTTCAATGACATCGCAAGATGCCATAAAGCATGCAACCAAAGCAGTTGTGAAGATTGAAAAAAATCGATTTGTTTTCATATTTTTATCTGTAAATGCGTCAATATTTAGGCAAACTGTGTGCGTTCAGCTCATATACGTTTCCAGTCGCTAATATACGGAATTTTATCTTTTTATGTTTACTGGTCATTTAGGGTGTTATTCGACTTTGCGAGCGGGCAATCCATACTCCAATATAAATGAGAATGGGATGAATCACCAATAAGCGAACCCAAGCAACCCATTCCGGAACGCATAAACCTTCCGTAATGCAGCTGCCAATCACAATAAAGTGTATGTGAGAAGGAATGAAAAGAATCATCAATACACACATGGCCCATCCGCTTTGTTTTCGGTATGACTGACTGAAAAAACCGATGCCAATGAGAATTTCCACTAATCCGGATACTGCGTTAATGGCCGTCGGAAAGGGTAGGTAATCGGGAATGAGAGGCAGATAGAAGCTCGGCATCACGAAGTGATTTACTCCGGCCACCGTAAAGAACACTCCCATCAGTACGCTCATTTGTTTTTGTCTCATGTTGCTTTTATCCATTTTTCGGTGAAGTAAAATCCGCCCATGCGAATGCGCAATACGTACATGCCAGGACGCAAGTGCCCCGTATCGATGCTCAGCGCAGGAGCATCGAAGGGAGTGAGCTTATCCAGTGCAATATTCATTTGCCTTCCGGAGAGGTCGTATATCTGAACATCAATGTCGCTGCCGGGATGACTTTTCCATTGTAGATGGATGATGTCGTTCCCGGGATTGGGGAAGAAATTAAATGGTTTATTGAGGTTTTTCTTGAGAATTCTGTGAACTTCTGACGGCCTTAAGCGAGCAAAGGTTTCCAGTGACCGCACATTTTCTTTCCATTCTGTAACGGAAGAGGGAATGCGCCAACGGTAAACGTAATCGTCGACGTAGGGCTCAATTTCCTTGCGAATGAGGTCGATTTCCCGAAGGAGGTTTTCGGTGGTAAGGTGGTTTTGCATCAGTTCGTAAAACCGTTGATGAAACCGCTCGCGAAAATCGGGAATTGCCATCAGTTGACGCATGGTTGTGTACGCCCATTCCGCGTGGTCTTCGCGGTCATCGTGCTCCCTAAAGTATGTGGTGATGTTGTCTAAATCGTACTTTCTCAACGATGCGTCTAAGTCGTAAAAAATCCAACGCCACCGACTGTCGGAATCGTTGGTTCGCCAAAAGTCAATGTTGTTGTGCGGCCAGTCGTAATTGGCGAGAAACAGTTGAACGATGTGGTAGTCTATGTAGTTTTCCAAGTCTATGTACGTGGCAACATCGTTAATAAGGCCGGGTTCTGTAGGCTTGGTTTGTTCCAAAAGCTGGCGCATTTGATTGTAGTGCTCGTTTGATCCAAAACTGACTTCGCGGTTTCTAAATAAGTGGTGGATGTTGTCGGGTTCGTCGTTTGCCAATGCAGCAAGATAGTGTCGATCTCTGCGTTCTTTGAGAAAATGCAATGCCCAGTATTCGCCGTTGAGGAATACTAAGACCGGTCTAAACGCCTGGTATTCCAATCCCATCGGTTTGACCAAATTGGTGGTTAATTCATCTTTAAAAATTGATTTTGAATAATCGCCTTGAGGGGTGTTTAGGAGCAATCGCCTGTAGTGTTGATTGCTGCGCTCGGGAAAAAATGGATAGTCGAAGGTGTTTGTGCCGTAGCGGTTTCGGGCGTACATGCGCAGCGATTTTTGACCAGCATTGCGCGTGCCGCCACCGTTGATGCGGACGCCAATCGATTGTTGCAGTTTTCGTTCACCGGTTTCGTCAAAGTAGGTAAACGTAGCCGGTTTTTCGGTTTCAATACCTCTGCGCCATGAATTAGCACGCCCGATGGAGTCGTAATCTACCCCCGGAATATAAATGCCGTCGTGGTAATCAAAAAAGTGATCGGGGTGAACAATGAATGAGACAATGGGAATGCCTATATCGTCAGGATTGTGATGTCCTGTCCAAAACGACCCCGTAATTTCCGGCCCTACCGGATCTTCGCCAATGAATGGTCTGGCGCGGATTACGCGAATTTTTGGCACTTCTCCGAGAGGAGGTTTCCAGTGGTGGTCGTGTCCACTGCGAATATCGGCAAGCACGTTTGGTGTGCCTTCCAATGAGGTGACGGGAATGGGTGCGTTAAAGATGGATGATGCGTGTGTGGGGTCGCTGCCGTCAAGGGTGTAGCGTATATCAACTGTCCGCGTGGCAATGATGTTGACTTCGAAATCGTCGGACTGATAGCCTTGGGGCTGGTCAAAAAGCAAGTTAACCAGCAATGGCGCTTGTCCGTTGATGAGGTTGCTATACCCCGGCGAAGCAGTGTGAAATGCTTCTTGCAGCCTTCCGCCATCCGGTACGCGTCCGAAACTTTGATCCACGTCCATACTAACCGGGGCAAAGCGGTCAAACGTAATGCCCGAAGGGTCACTTAGGAGGATAGGTTCTCCGTCGCTACTGATTTTGAAATTGGTATGAAGCGCACCGATTTTTCTGTTTTTTCCGCTGGCCCATACCACCATGTAGCCACCGGCGGCAATGGTGGTGTCGGGGAACACCCAACGTTTGTAGTCATCTTCATCATCGGATAAGTACCATCCGAGAACGCCAACATCGACCGAACTCGCATTGTACAATTCAATCCAATCGCTGTAATCGCCATCTTCGTCGGCAATGGTGGTGTGATTCGACGATTGTATTTCATTGATGTACAACTGCGCGTATCCCGAGTGGAATAAAAGTAAAAAGGTTAAACATTTGATGAACGTGCTCATATGCGAATCACAAAAATATAAGACCAACGCTAAAACTAAAGAGAAAAAAGCGCAATCGTTCTCGTTGATTGATTTGCGAAGACGGTAGATTTCGATCGAGTAGACCTTGCTGATAACTGATGTTAAATCCAAACTGCATGGCGATTGATTCACTCATTTTTGAGTGATACCCAATGGATGTTCGCGCATGCCAACCACCTTGGTATGATGTATTTTCTACATTTGTTGCCGTTGCGTTGGAACCAAACGAATAGCCACTTCTAAATCCAAGGTATATCCCGTTGTCGCGTTCGTTTAGTTTGAGACGCAAATCGGCGAATAAGGGGACATACACTTCGTCTTCCAAGCCAATAACGCCCATGCCCATACCGATGTGCAACCGATTGTAGAGTTTTTTTTGAAAGCTTCCACTTATTTCCGGGCCGGAGCGAAATACTATGGTGCGATGCGACGCCTTTCCACCAAACATAAACCCACCCTCAACGGTGGTTTGGTAATCACCCGAACTGGTTTGTCCGTGCAAAGAGGCAAACGGCAAGAGCAATAAAATTAGCCGCCTAAAAAGCATTGTTGTTTATTTAAATGAATGGGCAAAGATAGGTACGGAGAAAGAGAGGTGGTTCAGAACGAAAAAAGAGACTATTCCACAACGTTTAACGGAGTTTTCTCTGCGGCCCTCTGTGTCTCCTCCGTGGTTCTTTGTGTAACAATCAAGTAATTTATTCGCCACACAGTAGTCAATACACTACCGCAGCTTAGCCGAATTTTGTCTGGTGTCGAAGACATGTGTAATGTAGACCGTATTCCCTTCTACTTTGTAAATGATTTTATTGTGTTTTGAAATCAGGTATCTATGACCCTGGTTTAGGTGTTTTAAAAGCGCTTCTTCTTGTCCTAATTCAGTGCCAAGTTCAAGTATTTTAACTTTTTCAAGCACTTGGTTTTTTATCTTTTTGGCAAGCGTTTCAGAAAAGTATTTGGTATAAAATACATAGATTTTTTTGAGATCCTTTTTGGCTTCAAGAGTCCATTGGATATCCATACTACCAGTTTTGAGATTCTTTCTCTAAGTCGTCTTGAGAAACTGTTTTGCCTTGTATTATTTGCTTGTTTGTTATGGCAACTCGATCAATAATTTCTTTTTCAGACATGGTTGGATAAGGGATGTTATCATCACCTTCTTTTATTGAAATAAAATCCAAACTTCTAATGAATTCCAGAAAAGCTTTTGCTTTACTGCTGTCCTTTATGTTTATGATAATTTGCATGATTTTATGTTTGGTGATTTGATAAACGAAGGTTATTTTGTGAGCTTCTCAAAAAAATTAAACTCATTAAAATGATACCATTAACAAATATACAACCATTAAGCGTATAAAAAAGTACGGAATGCTCCCTTTCTTTATCATTAGATTCTTAGTGGTTCTTTGTGTAACAACCTACCCGTAAAGCTATTCCACAAAGTTTCACAAAGAAGGCAC
>SKIJ01000001.1 GCA_007116495.1 Cryomorphaceae bacterium
ATACAGGCTTCTTTTTCAAAAATATGTCAGTTCGTAATTGGTACTGCGCCCACCTTCTTTTTCTTGTTTCAAGATCCCTTTGTCAATCAAATCTTTTATGTCTCTCAGTGCGGTATCCGTTGAGCATTTAGTGATTTTTGCCCATTTAGAGCTTTTTAGTTTGCCATCAAAACCATCAAATAGTTTGTTAATCATCAGTCTTTGGCGAGCATTAATGGCCGTGTGTTCATGAATTCTCCAAAAATCAGTTTTGCGCATAATTCTTTGAAGTGTTTGTTCAGTTGACAGCAGAGCGTTTTTAAGACAGCTCAGAAACCAAACCAACCAATCTGTAATATCACCATCACTATGCTGCGCCTTTTGCAATATGGCATAATATTGTTTTCTTTCTTCCATTATTTGGGTTGACATACTGTAAAACCGTTCAGGAGTTCCATCTGCCCGAGCTAGCATCATATCTGACAGAGCTCTAGCAATTCTACCGTTGCCATCATCAAATGGATGGATGATGATGAACCAAAAGTGTGCAATGGCCGATTTTAATACCGGGTCAATACGTGATGTATTTTGATAGCTGTGGACATGTTTATTTTGGGAACTTTGGTTAAACCACCATATAAAAGTTTCCATCTCCTCTTTTACTTTACCTGCTGGTATGGCTTCGTAATGAACCTTTTCTTTACCCATAGCTCCAGAGACGATTTGCATTTCTCCTGCGCGATATCGAGCAACTTCAATTTTGTGGATTCCACTAAACCCACTTGGAAATAGTGCAGAATGCCAGCCAAATAAGCGTTCATTAGTTAAGGGCGTCATGTGGTTTTGGGTGGCGTCTAGCATCATTTCCACAATACCTTCTACATTTCTCTTAGCAGGAACAAGTCCACCTACATTAATGCCCAATCGCCGAGCAATGGAGGAGCGGACTTGGTTGTAATCTAGTTTTTCTCCTTCTATTTCAGAGGATTTTACAACATCAAGCGTCAAGTTCGTTAAATGAGCTTCTTCTTTAGAGGTAAGACCAATGGAATTCATAAAGGCCGAAATCTTGCCTTGCAGGTGGCGTACCTCACCAAATAAGGCGTTGATTTCTGATTCACGCCAAGAGAAATTTGGCCAATTGCTGTGCTCGTAAATGTATTTTGCCATCACTTTATCGCTCAATGCGGCAAATATACACACTATTCGCCGCATATTTGCGGTGAATAGCGTTAACGTTCGCCGCTAATAATTTCGGGAGGGATGATGATAGACGCGGTGTCTTTACCTTTTTTAATATCCTATATTAACTGCAATTTCAACAAAAGCGAGAATAAATCCCGAGCTTCATTTCTCCCCAGTTTTCTAAACAAGGGGTCTTAATGTCAACGGTTGTAAGCATGTATTTTGGAATAGGTGAAACGTTTTATTTTACATGGTATCAGAAATAATCAGCAGATATACTAAAACCCTAATCAATCAAGGTGTTTGTAAACAGTGTTTGCTCTAAAATAGCCTCACTTTCCAAACCATTGTCAACAATCCACTTGAGGAAAGATGTCACCCGTTTTGCTTGCATTTTGCCACAGGTCTCTGCGTCGCCAAAATGTTCAGCGGTTACATCAAGTGTTCGAGTCAAGTCTATGTCCTGATATGTGCCCGCGTATTTGTCGAGAATGTCGACGGATTCGCTCGGGTTGCTTTGGGCATATAAAAAGCCTTCTTTTGTGGCTTTAATAAAACGCTTGTAGAGCTCCTTGTTTTCGTGAATCTTGCTTTTCTTGGCCAAAACGACGGGGGAGTAACCGTAGGGAATGCCAAAATCGCCCATCTTAAACGTGTTGAGTGCAACGTTTTTGCTCTCAGCTTCTACGCCTTCCCAGTTGTCAAATATCCACGTGGATGTGGCTTTGCCTTCCAGTAAGGTATTCCAAATGCCGAGTTTTTTGGGGTAGCTGATCTCAATGTTACCCGTACCGCCTGCGTTGACAATCATTTGTTTGACGATGTGGTCTTCATAACGGGCCTTGTACGACGCATAAATTTTACCGTCTAGTTCTTTTGGGGAATTAATGCCGGTGTCTGAAAGGGTGACAATGCTGCTGAGGTCGTTTTGCAGAATGGCAAATACCGCAACGGCATCTACCTTGTTGGTCTTGTTGTTCAAACTGATGACTGTTTCAAAGGGCGCTATGGCAAAATCTGCTTGATTGAGCTCCAGTTTTTTACCTGGTGTGACTTGGTAATTGTCGTCGGCAGGATTGATGATGTTTAGCGCAAGGCCTTCTTGCTCGTAAAGTCCCAAGTCTTTGGCGATAAAAAAGCCAATGTGATTGACGTTTGGTGTCCAGTCAAGTGCTAAGTGTATGGTTGTCATAAAGATATTTTTGTTTTTGAATGGGGACGTGCTGTCAATTTCCATTGTAATTGATGATTCAAATATATGCGATTTATTTTGACTTATACACATTTGGTGTATGTGACGACTTTACGTAACTCCAACCGTACCCTCATGTAAATGATTAAATCATCAATCAAATATTTTTCGCACTTTCCAACAAATACACGAACTTTACCCCACCAAAACGCCTCATACTATTTTATGAATATTTCCTATAACCGAGAGTTGTTCGACAACGACGAACTGAAACATATTTATCGCACCATCCTAAAGCCGCGATTGATCGAAGAAAAAATGCTCATTGCCCTTCGTCAAGGGAAAATTTCTAAGTGGTTTTCGGGCTACGGACAAGAGGCCATTTCGGTGGGGACAACCTTGGCGATGAAGTCGGAGGAGCACATTCTTACCATGCATCGCAACTTGGGGGTGTTTACCACACGTGATATTGACTATTACCGCCTCTTTGCTCAGTTTCAAGGAAAAAAGGACGGTTTTACTAAAGGCCGCGATCGCTCGTTTCACTTTGGCAGTAAGGAACACAACATTGTGGGGATGATTTCGCACTTGGGTCAGCAGTTGGGCGTGGCCGACGGGATTGCG
>SKIJ01000009.1 GCA_007116495.1 Cryomorphaceae bacterium
GCAGTTCCGATGCACCCAAAACAGCACCCGAGATCATTTCCCGGGGATCTTCCCTCAAACTCTGCATGGTTGCGGAAGGTACTGCTGATCTCTACCCGCGCTTTGCACCCACCATGGAGTGGGATACGGCTGCCGGTGATGCCATCTGCCGTGCATCCGGGTGCCAGGTTCTTCAATACCCGTCGCTGGAGCCGGTGGTGTACAACAAAAAAGATCTACTCAATCCATGGTTTCTGGTTGAGAGAACGGGAGGGTAGAGGTTTGTTCGCGTTGCTCACGGGTTTTGTTTTGTTCGCGTTGCTCACTTAAGTTGTTACACGGAGGACACGGAGGTGGGAGTTTTGTTCGCGTTGCTCACGGTTTTATAGTTCGCGTTGCTCACTTAAGTTTTTACACGGAGGCGGGAGGTTTTTGAGTTGCTTATCTTAGTGAAATGACAATGATTCGTGTTTTAGACATCATTTTTTCCGTTATAGGATTGGCATTGCTGCTGCCGTTGTTTGTCATTCTTTTTGTTGTGGGCTATGTCGATACGGGATCGCCCATATTTTCTCAATATCGTGTTGGTAAACACAAACGTCCGTTTAGGCTCTACAAGTGGCGTACGATGGAAAAACATACCGAAACAATTCCCAGTCATACCGTTTCTCCTGATGCCATAACCAAGTGGGGAGCGTTCCTGCGTAAGACCAAACTGGATGAATTGCTGCAGTTGGTCAACGTTCTCAAAGGCGATATGAGTTTGGTGGGACCGAGACCCAATCTCCCCGAGCAGCATGCGCTTACGGATTTGCGCGAAAAATACGGTATTTACGGTGTGCGTCCCGGAATTACCGGGCAGTCCCAAATAAAACAGATTAACATGTCTACCCCCGATGCGTTGGTCAAAAACGATGCGGAAATGATTGCGTCGTTTAATATACGCCGTTACATTACCATTCTCTTTAAAACCGTAATTAGAAAGGTTGGGGGAGATGCCACAGCCGATGAACTCTCGAAGGGTTCTTGATTGCATTCAATTGTTTTCTTAATCGACATTACCATTAACAACCTTTACATTTAATAAAACGCTATGCTAAAACGTTTATTCCTTATTGCCTGCCCTGTGTTGTTATCGGCACAATCCAACGACAGCATTACGCTTTTTAATCCTGATTTTGGTACCCAGTACGATTTTCACATTCTCAATTGGGACGACCGCGTACTGATGGAAGAAAAAATGGCGGAAGAAGACAATTTTCACTCCTCAGTCTTTCCTTACCGTACATCCGAAGTGGGAGAGTATCGAGAAAGTAGACTCAATCATTTGGCGGATACCACCAATACCAATTGGTTTCACCGTAAGTTGTTTTATCAGGACTTCATCAATGTAGTTGGTGAAGATTACGGTATAAGTGTTAATCCCATCGTGAATTTTCAGTTTGGACAAGACAACCAATCAAGCTGGGGTACCACTTACTTAAACATTCGCGGAGCGCATGCCAAAGGTCGCATAGGTAAAAACGTTTCCTTTCGTACCACGCTCATTGAAGCTCAGGGGCGCTTTCCTGCTTATCAACGACGTTTGTTTACGGGGCAAAATAATCACTATTCCGACCAACGTATACTTGGATTGGCGCCCGGTAAGGATTTTGGCAACTTCGGCCACGACTTCCGCATGGCTACCGGAGAGGTGAGTTACACCCCAAGTAAATTTTTTAATTTCAGCGCCGGTCACGGCAACCATTTTTTTGGAGAGGGGTATCGCTCTATGTTTCTGAGTGATCACACCATGCCCTACGGGTTCTTTCGCATTGAAACCACCTTTTGGCGCATCAAGTACATCAATCTTTATAGTCTTTACAATAACGCCGATCCCGCATTTCGTGGTCCCGGAGGCGTTAACCCCATCAAATACACCTCGTCGCATTACCTTTCGTGGAACGTCACCAATCGCTGGAATGTCAATCTATTTGAAACCTTGTTATGGTCTGCTGAGGCCGGGCAGTCGAGTGGCTTCGATCTCAATTTCCTCAATCCCGTCATCATGTATCGTCCGTTGGAAGAGATGCGGGGGTTTAGCGGAGGAAACATTCTCATCGGTGCGGGAAGTTCATATCGAATATATAAAGGCTTAAAGGCCTACGGACAATTTGCCGCCGATGAATTCAGCATCAATGCCGTTCGTGCGTTCAATGAAGGCAATTGGCTCAACATGTTTGCCTGGCAAATCGGATTGAAATACCCACAGGCGTTTGGCATTACCGGTTTGTACATCTTAGCCGAGCACAATGCGGCACGCCCGTTTATGTATTCCCATACAGGCACTCCTACGTCTTACACCCACCACGGATTACCGTTGGCGCATCCGTGGGGTGCAAGTTTTCGCGAAACCCTCCTCCACGTCAATTATCAACGCAAGGGAATGGTGTTTAATCTGTTGTACAGCTTTGGGCCGCGCTCGGTAGACCTCGGCGAGGACGTCCCCAACAATGGTGCTGATCCGTTGCGCAACTACAATCAGCGCAATGGTGTTGACAACGGCTTCTTTATAGGTGAAAATGGTGGGTTTACCGTTCACATCCTGCAAGCACGTGCCGGATACATCATTAATGCAGCTACGGGGATGCGCCTTGAAGCCGGTATTACCATTCGCAGAGAAACAAACGTTACCCTGCCCTCTAACGCGTACACCCCTCTACCGGCCAATGCCTTCTTTGTGGGGTTGAATATTCCATTCGGGAATATGTATACGGATTTTTAGGGAATCGGGTGTGAGAGGGGAGGTTTTTTTGTTACACGGAGATTTTTCACTGTAGCGAAACGTAGTAGCTCGGTAGGTTATGGTATTTTACTCGTGTACGTTTGGTGGAGGAATGGGGAGGATTTTTGTTACACAGAGGTTTTTGGGGACTGTCGATAGATAGTGTGAATTAATTTGGAAATGCATCCTTTTTCACTTGTTTTGTTTGAGAGTAACGGA
>SKIJ01000036.1 GCA_007116495.1 Cryomorphaceae bacterium
ATTATGGTGGTGGTGTGGTAATTGGTTTCCAGTTGCGCGGAAACGGTGTCGCCCGAGTGAAGAAAGATACACAGGTCGCCGTTTCGTTCTTCCATTTGTATAACGTTGTGCTTTGCTTGCCGATTGATGCGCATCGAACGGGTAATGACTTCTCCATCGGGAAGGGTGATGGTTGCCGTTACTGTTACGTAAAACCGAATGGGGTAGTCCAGCACGTCTTTATCGATGGAAAGCTGTGCTACACCATTGTAATCCGTTACGTGGGTATGTGTTTTTAAGGTGTCGGGAAAAGCAATGTTAGTGATGCTTTCGGGAAAACCGAGGAAGCTCATGGTTGCGGTAAAGGTTGCTCGTGCCCCTGCGATGGATTTACCGGTCGCGTCATTGGCAACCACGTACACCTTTAATCCGTCGTTGGGGTAAAGCGTATCTTTATCTGCATGAATGCTGATATCGTTTTCTCTCAACTGATAGTCTTCAATGCGGATTTTGTTTTTCCAGTTACGCGTTCCGTAGTCGCTGCCCTTTTTGTTTGATTTTTTAAACTGAATGACGTAATCACGGTCGATTTCCAAGCTGTCACCAATGATGGTATTCAACTCGTACAACCCCTTGCGTGTGGGTTTAAGGTTTGATGCCAACGTAGTGCGATAACCTCTATATGTAGAAAACTCCACGTCGACGGGTTCGTCGAGAAACGCATCAAACTCATTGTAAAGCAGACCCTTAATCTTTAGCGTATCACCATGTCTGTAGATGGGCTGATTGGTCACCACATACCCTTTGTAGTTTTGCCAGCTGCTGCCGTAATCACGGGTTGAAACCTTCGTGGCACGGACATTCCAGCGGTGATGAATACTGTCGTTAAGAATGGTCAACGTACGCGAAAGCGCCGGAATGCGGAACCCATTGATGGATTCGTTGTGCCAAACAGAAAACCATCGTTTTACGGTAGGTGAAGGGCGCCTTACCGTATCACCAAATTCATCGTGAAAAAAGACGTACAGATGCTCGTCAAAATACGTATGCGTGAGGAAGAGGAGCGGTTTTACAAATGCTTCAATCACCAATTCGTCGTGTTGAACGTGAATGAGCACGTAGTTGCCCGGTTGCATTTGGGTTGACTTGAAGTAGTCATTAAAATCTTGTCGCGTATCAAACCACTTAACATCAAACGATGCATAAGGCTCATTGAGAACAATTTTCGGTTTCTTTAGGACCGCTTCGTATTCCTCATACGAGAGTGTCATCAAGGCAAATTTATCCGAGGCAAAACCGAGGTGTACGGTAAAGAAAACCAAGAAAATGGTTGCGCAGCTTTTCATGGTTGCAAGATAGGGAAAATGAGCGATGCGTTTATGCCTAATTTCTTTAAGGCACGATAGCTGTGGTAAAGCGGCTTTGCCTCCCTTTCCCACTCCTCTCACATACACGATGTTAAATATGTGTTTTTGCTTGACTGTTAACGTTTTTATAGTTTTCTTTGTAAATAATTTTTTATACAACAACAAACGAAATCATGAAAAAAGCCATTTTGCCAATTGTACTAATCGTTGCTTTTTTTCAGCAAGCTTGCAATAAAGACGATAATTCAATTGTTACAGGAAAACCTGAGTGGGGCTGGAATTTAAGTTTTATTGTTGTGGACAGTTTGGGAGATAATGTTTTCGACCCATTGCCTATTAATTTCCAACCTGGCGACCCTTTTCCTGATACAATTCCATTTAATCCTGCCATAACATATTGGGTAGATGGCCTTGGTCAAAAACACAATCCGATTTTTGGGGGGCGTGCAGATCTTTCTGGTTATGGAATGATTTTCAATATGGGAAAAAAACATCGAGCTGCCATGTATGAAGAGCGTGATTCAACCAACTCATACCAATGGCTACTCTACTTAACTTCAAGCAGACCTCCTGATACCATACGCTTTAAGGATCCATTTATTAACGGTTTACCAAATGAAGCAGAATTTATCACATTAAATTCCGACACTATTTTCAAAAGAGGGGGTCAAAGAGGTCTTTCTCCATTTAAAATTCAATATCCATGAAGAAGTTTTACTTATTTGTCATTCTCATACTTTCGGGATCTGTATCTTTTGGTCAAGGATGTGGCACTGCTCCTTTGGATTCCGTTTCATTCGATAACCAGCCATGGATTGGCAATAATATCATTCTCAATCAACTTTACGATAGTATTTCAAGTTTAACAGATACAGGGCAATACCAACATAAAGCCCAATCATCTATCACAGGAGGCTTTGATGCCCAAACCATTTTTTCTCTCAGGGGAAGAGGGTAAATTTGAAAATAATAATTAAAGTAACAAATCAGTATGGCCTTAAAAGTGTATTTACACAATTCATGCTATTAGTGCCGTTAGGCACTGCATATAGGTAGTAAATAGATTACGATACGTCTATTCGTGCCGTTAGGTACGAAATATCGCTATGTAAACACTTAAATATTCCGTCCCTAACGGGACGGGGACATGTGTGGGGATTCTTTTCCTACCGATATTTCATCCCTTACGGGATGATGCTGAATGCGCCAGATAAAGACCGTTAAAATATTGATAGTCCAATAACCTCTGAAAAAAAATAATGTACTGATTAGGAACTAATTAAAAAATTTGGTGTAACTAATCAGTACTAATTTTTATTTTCGAGTAGTTTCAGGTTTATCAACAATTTTTCAGAGTTGTTATCGCTAAATTTTGAAAAAAGCACACATTTATCAACATCTGTTGTGAACTATCTAACAAGTTTGTTGATAAACATTTGGTTAATCACTTTGGATTAATCCAACTTTGCGGCAAGTTAACAGCAAAGCATGGATTACGTCAAGCAAATAGCAATTCTATTTCAAGAAATTGAAAAACGACAAATTGTAGATATCCCGGTTTTTAAACCTGAATATGTGGAACATCGGGTTTACCAAAAACAATGCAATTGCGG
>SKIJ01000047.1 GCA_007116495.1 Cryomorphaceae bacterium
AATCTGAACAGATGAATAAGAATAACATAAGCCTTGACGTTATTTCACCAATTTACATTGGAGGTGCATCGGAAAACCACTTTGGTATTGGCATGGATGTGTTTTGGCAAAACGGGGTACTGTACCGCGTTGACCTGAAAGATTTAGCGCCTTTTTTTGACGATAGAACCACTTCTATGATTGCTACCGCAAGATCGGGGAAAGAAATCCAAAGGGCGTTGTTGTCTAAAGGATTAAACATTAAACAAGTGGCCAAAGAAGCGTGGGACTGCCCGTATCAACCCGAACAAGATGAAGTCAAAGCGTTGATAAGAGACGGGTTTGGAAAACGACTTATTCCGGGCTCTTCCATTAAGGGTGCTTTGCGGTCTCATTTATTTCGAAGTATGGCGAACTCAGATGCCAACTCTTTAAACGGATTGAAACAAACTGTTAAACGAGCAGATGATGGAAGAAGAGTTAAAAGACCTGTATCTGAATTTGAGAAGCGTCTTTTAGAGACAGATATAGAGGTTAATACAAGAAAAAAAGAATACCTTCAGCTGCTGCGTTTTTTACAAGTTTCCGATTTTTCTTTTGACACTTCTGAAATACATCCCGTGAAAATTTATAATCTTAAAAGAGACCGAGGCGAATGGTATGGAGCATGGAAAGATAGGAATTCGCAGCGCAATTCAGAAAACAATAATGAATGGATGTTTTCTCCACGCGGTTTTGTTACACACTACGAAGTAATAGCCAAACACCAGCAAAGTAGTGGACGAATTGTTTTTAATGAGCCCCCAAATGACGGTGGATACAAGTCGTCTTATCAGGCTTTTATGAGTAAGTTTGGACAGAATTTTCCAGGTGATAAAATGATGGTATACGATTTATTTTCGATGGTCAACCAGAATACATTGGACTTCATTGAACAAGAGTTGGAATACTTTGATGAATATGTTGATAATGAATATGTAATAGACAACCAAATCACGCCTTTCTACGAACGTTTAAAAGAACAGGTTGCACATCTTAAAAATGCCTGTATACTACGTGTGGGTGGCGGCTCCAGTTTTCACTCCATTACCGGAAACTGGTTGTATAAAGATCACATTGAAAGTGTTGAACACCCATTGAGGATTTTTATGGGAGGCAAAATAAAAAACCTCACCAAGAGCAGAAAGTTGACATTTCAACCTACAGGGGATGAGTTACCTAATTTTCAACCCATGGGCTTCATCAAATTAAGCATTCAATCCACATGAAAACGCACATTTTAGCTAATATTGGAAATCGGAATTTAACCATTCAAAACAAAAATGGCGGATACGACTTTATTCCGTCACAATCGTTCAGAGAAACGACCGAGGATATATGGAACAATTTCGGTGATTACGAAGAGGCTCTACGCCCAATGATTATTCCGGCCATCATAGATAAATATGCCGAGGCCAATTTGCACTTGTTTGTTTCCAATCAAGATGAAGTACATGAATCAGACACCTATTTTGAAGGACTAATTTTGCAAAAATTCTTTACCGCTTCATATCCCGAATTAGACGTTTGTATTATAACGCTTCGCGATGCAGAAGGCGGCATTGATCCAACGAATGACGAAGCCTTGATTCGCTTTTACCGCAATTGGCTCAAAAGAAACTCAAGGAAGCTGTCTAATGATAATGTTGTGTTTTTCGACAGTGGTGGTACCGCACAACAAAAAGCGAGTTTGCGTGCCGTGCTGGAATTTGAGTTGCCCAAACACCGATTGGAACAGTACTACGGAAAGAAAGAAGGTGATGCAACGGTACTAAAAAAACTCGAACGCAACGCAGCCGAAAAACTCTTCCAAAAAAGACAGCTGCGCACCTTAATTGAACACTACAATTACGGAGCGGCAAGGGTTCTTCTGGCGGAGATGAATGAATCCAATACCTCCGTTGAACTGCTCCTTCAACTCTGTAATTACTTATGGAACAACATGTTTGGCGATATAAAAAATCGCCTTCATTGGAGTAATTTCCCCAAAGCGGTAAAGAGACACCCCCGAGCCAATGATATTAAACACATTTTGGAAGCATCGTTTGACGATGATGATTTTGAGCATAGTTACTATTACAATCACGCGGCATGGCTTTTCGAAAAATCTCAGTGCGCCATTAAAACAAGCGACGCTTCCACCGCAATCATAAGCCTGATGCAAATGCTGGAAGTGTATTGCAATGGGTACATTTCATGCCGCACATCGTACAACATTGCTGAAAATTATACTAAAGACAGCGAAGCATTGCTAAGTGAGATATCAGGAGCGTATAAAGATGTTTTTCTTCGACAAACGAACAAACATTTAAAGAGTTTTTCCGTACCGGTTGCGGCATTTTACGCTCATATTTTATTGGATCAGTCTGGAGAACGAGACCTTTCTCAAGCACTTTCTACTTTAAAGAATGCTTTATCGATGTTTGCGCGAAATTCATTTCCGGAGGACATGCGACTCGACACCATGAGAAACAACATTGCGCATCGAGGCAAGGGAGTAGATTTAGATAGATTTAGACAACATTATGCATCGGTGTTTAACGCTGCGGAAACATTATGCGGCAAGCATAAAGGGACCTTTGATGACTTAAACGAAGTAATTTGTGAATTGATTTAAAAAATTCATGTTATGCAGATACTAATCGACACATTTGGCACTTCATTACACCGCAAAGAAAATGCATTTGAAGTATGGAAAAAAGGAGAAACGAAAAAGTTAGCACCTACAAAAATAAAGAGCATTGTTTTGTCAAAAGGAGCAAAGGTGAGTTCAGACGCTATTCTCTTGGCGATTGAAAACGAAATTGACGTTGTTTTTGTGGATCGCGGCGGAACGCCTAAAGGGCGAATTTGGAGTCACAAGTACGGTTCTATTTCTACCATAAGAAAAAATCAAGTACACTTTGCCAAATCAAAAGAAGGAGCAGAAT
>SKIJ01000018.1 GCA_007116495.1 Cryomorphaceae bacterium
AACATGGGCAGCCTGAAACTTCAAACAATACATAGCGGCGAACCGAATTACTCCTACTTCCCAGTGGTTTTTAATTCAGAATCGCAACTCATCGAGGTGGAAAAGAAACTCAATGAATGCAACATCTTTCCGCGAAGATATTTCCATCCTTCAGTTGACACTATCCGGTATCTTGAATCAAACCAGACTTGTCCTGTTTCACGCGACATATCTGTGAGGATTTTGTGCCTCCCGATATGGTGGGGGCTGGAGGATGAGGTGGTGGAGAGAGTGGTGGAAGTGGTTATAAACAAGTGTGGGCAGGATTAATTGTTCGAGTGAAAAGATAGGAATAATTCTGCAATACTTAGCTCTTAACAATAAGAACTGAAAGGAGTACTATAAATGAAAGAAGTAGTAGTATTTGGTGATTTACCAATAGCAACTAAAGTTTGTAAGGAATTAATGAAATACCCTGAAGTAAAATTAGCAGGCGTAGTATTGGGTAAAAAGGATTTGAAAAATGTTGACCCATGGCCAGACACACCGATTCTTAAAGAATATTCTGAAGAGAAAAATATTCCAATTCTGAATTTCGATGTAATTAACCAAAAAGAAAATAATTTTTTTCTGGGTATATCAGCCAGATACTCGAAGATAATACCTCTACGTGTAATTAATAAATTTGATTTCGGAATTATTAATTTCCATGGGGGGTTACTTCCTGAATTTCGTGGCTTATACAGTTCTTGTCATACGATTTTAGAACAAGCAAAGATTGGTGGTGGCACTATACACTTTATTGACGAAAATATTGATACCGGCGAAATAATCTCGAGATGTGAATTCGAAGTTACAATTGACGATACATCATTAACTGTTTTTCAAAAAACACAAGCGGCTATTTTTGCCAAATTTCAAGAACTCTTGCCATTTATCATTTCAGAAGAAATCACCTTGCCTATTCAAGAAAAAAGAAAAGGTAGATATTTTGACAAAAATTCTCTTACAGGAAAGAAAGAAATTCAACTAACAGATACATTAGACGAGATTTATCTTAAAGTAAGAGCATTTGACTTTCCTGGGCATGAACCAGCGTATCTTTTGTATAAAGGGAAAAAGATATTTTTAACAACCAGAAAAACATAACATGATTAATTGTTCACATTTCAGTTTCTCTCCTACACCATGTATTACCTATAAAAAATTATCAGAAAACCTAAATGTTAATTTAGTTGTTAAACATGATGACCTATTCAATTTGTCTGGTGGCGGAAATAAAGCAAGAAAACTCCAATACATTATTGCAAATGCACAAAAAAACAAAATTAATGCAATTGTAACAGCCGGAGGATTGCAATCTAATCACGTAAGAGCAACCTCAATTATGTGTACACTATTGGGTTGGAAGGCAATTATGATAGTGCATGCTGAGAAACCGCAACAGGATATATACGATGGCAATTTAAAACTCACTAAGTTAAGTGGCTCTGAAATCCGTTTTGTTGATATGTGCAACGTGTCGCATGCAATGGATAGCGCAATGAATGATTTAAAAGAAGAAGGGTACAATCCATTATACATTTGGGGTGGCGGTCATTGTTTAGAAGGTACATTTTCCTACTATAAAGCTGTGGAGGAATTAAAAGATCAATTATGTAACCTTAATCCCGATTATATAGTAGTTGCAAGTGGTACTGGAACGACACAAGCTGGTTTAGAAATTGGCGCACGCCATTTCTTTCCCGATTGCAAAATATTAGGAGTTTCCGTTGCTCGGAAAACTGAAAAAGGCAAAGAGATAATCCTTAACAGCTTTAAGGAACTGAATGCTTTGCTGCAGAAACCTGTCAGATTGCCTAACGATGTATTTTTCGATGACCGGTGGATTGGTGGAGGTTATGAAGAAACTTACCCTGAACTAATTGAAACAATTCTTTGGGCAGCTAAAACAGAAGGTTTGATACTTGACCCCACCTATACTGGAAAGGCTTTCCATGCATTTCGCAAATATGTTGAAACTGAATTAATTCCGAAAAATTCAAATGTGGTATTTTGGCATACAGGTGGTCTATTAAATCTAATGGCTTCAAATAAAATATGAACATACTCCTGACATCAGTTGGTCGCCGTACTTACATGGTCTCCTATTTTAAAGAAGCATTAATGGGTATCGGCCAGGTACATGCGGCGAATAGTGAAGAAACCTATGCCATGACACTTGCCGACAATTCCGTAGTGACTCCGGTGATATACGATGGTAAATATATCGATTTTTTGCTCTCCTATTGCACAGAAAATCAGATTGACGCAATAATTTCCTTATTTGACATTGATTTGCCAATACTAGCTAAAAACAAAGATTGTTTCGAAGAAAATGGTGTGCAAGTGGTGATTTCAAATTATGAATTTACCTGCATATGCAATGACAAGTGGCTTACTTTTGAGTTTTTGAAAAAAAATGGTTTCAATACACCACAATCTTATTTATCTCTTGACTGTTGTAAAAATTCATTCAAAAAAGGGGATATCCAATTTCCTTTGATCATAAAACCACGTTGGGGTATGGGATCAATTGGAATATTTGAGGCAGATGATTTGATTGAACTTGAAATTCTCTATAAAATAGCAAAAAGAAAGATATTTACCAGTTATCTGAAATATGAATCCAATCTTGACCCCAATAGGTGTATTATTATTCAGGAGAAACTCAACGGTCATGAATATGGCTTAGATGTCTTAAATAATTTGAATGGAGAGTTTTTGACCTGTATTTCAAAAAGAAAGCTAGCCATGCGGGCTGGTGAGACAGATAGTGCAGTCATCATTGATAACGAAAACTTATTTGAAATGGGACGGAATCTCTCTCATATCACTCAGCACGTGGCAAATCTTGATGTAGATTGTTTCATGGTTGGAGACAATTACTTTATCCTTGAGATGAATTGTCGGTTTGGAGGACAATAT
>SKIJ01000120.1 GCA_007116495.1 Cryomorphaceae bacterium
ATAATGAGCAGTCCGGTGGCCTGTGTGCCGCCCGATCAGACGCAGACCGACTACCTCATCATCATGCTTACCAAGCGCGTTCACCACCTCTGCGTGACCGAGGATGGGAGTCGGCACACACCTGTCATTGGCATGATTACCGAACACGATCTGCTTCTGCTGCAAGGCACCAATCCGGCGGTTATTCTGCGCGAGATGGACAAAGCGTCATCCATCGATCGATTGGACACACTTCGACAACATGCCACTGATTTGTTCAAACAACACCTCAAACAAGAACTGCCAATTGGCGCAACCTGCAGATTGGCCACGGCCATCAACGACCGATTACAGCAAAAAGTGATTGCTATGGCCATAGAAACACTGGGAACCCCTCCCTGTACATTTAGTTGGCTTGCACTGGGTAGCTTGGGACGTTCCGAACAAATTTTACAGACCGACCAAGACCACGCCCTGGTTTTTGCCAAAGACGGCCATCAAGCTTACTTTTTATCTTTGGCAAAAATGGTAAGCGAGCAGCTCAAGCGCTTGGGTTTTCCGAGAGACCCGGCTGATGTATCGGCAGAAAACCCCAAGTGGTGCCTGTCTTTAAACGACTGGAAAAAGCAATTCACCCGCTGGATGCGCACGCCTGATAAAGAAGCCATTTTACATTGCAACATCTTTTTCGATTTTCGGGGCGTGTTTGGCGATGATACGCTGACTGAGGATCTACGAAAGCACATTCATCGCGAACAAACGGCCACGGATTTATTCACCGCCTTATTGACCAAAGAAGCAGTGGAAACGCCGGCGCCTCTATCCTTTTTCCGCAATTTGGTCGTTGAGCGCTCGGGCACGCACAAAGACCGATTTGACCTAAAACTTCGGGTGCTTTTACCGCTGGTAGATTGCGCCAGAGTATTGGCCCTTACCCACGCCATATCCTCAAGTGGCACCACAGATCGGTACGAGGCTTTAAAACAAAAATTACCCGAACGTGCGGCGATGTTTAACAGTGCGATTGAAGCCACCCAATACGCCATCAGGCTTAAAGCCATCAGCGGGTTTAGAAACAACGACAATGGCCGTTATATCGCGCCGGACATACTTAGTAAACTGGAACGTCAGATGCTTCGCAGCGTGTTTGAAACCATCGACGACCTACAGCAAATGCTCAAATTAAACTTTCAAACCGATCGATTGCGGTAACCGACCAAAGCGCTGTGAACTTAGCATAAAGAAAATTATTTGCTACAAACGCCTGATGAAAATGCAATTCCGTATGACCTTTAAAAATCAAGTTAGCCACCACCACAGAAAGAAACGATGTGATTTGCTCTCACGAGCACATGTCACACATCAACAAAAGGCAAATCATTCATTGACATGAAACATTGGTTTAAAAAAAAGACGCCATCGGAATGGACTTGGATGGAAACGCTAAAATCTCCCGCAAAAACCAGTCTGATAAGAGAACTGGAATTTGTAGCAGTGGACTTAGAAATGACCGGTCTCAAAAGCAACACAGACCGCATACTCAGCATCGCGGCCGTAAAGGTGATCGGCTCAGAGATTTTTCTATCGGACATGATTTACATAGAAATCGACCAACCCTACACGCACCCCGATGCTGCGGCCATTCACGAACTGTTGCCCCATCACGGCATAGCGGAGCACGAAGCTTTGGAAACATTGGCTCGGTACTGCGAAGCGCGTCCCATTGTAGGCCACTTTACCCGACTGGATCGTGCATTTCTAAAAGCCGCTTTTAAACGAGTGGGGGCAAAATTCCGCAACGACTTCTGCGACACGGCAGCACTCCTTCCGAGGGTCGACAACCATTTTCATCCGGACGAACACCCGGCAAAAAGCGACTGGAAACTCGAAAATATTTGCAAGCGGTACAACATACCCAACGACGACATGCATCACGCTACCGGAGATGCTGTTGCCACGGCTCTACTGTTCATTCACATAAAACGCGCACTGGAAAAAAGAGGAATCAAACAACTCAAAGACATTGTCCTTTAAACATTAGGCATTTTTCAATACAGCATGCCCAAGGATATTCTCACGCTATCGTCATAAACATCTACAAAAAAACTGTGTTATACTACTTCATTTTCCATATATGTACAAACGCATTTCCAACGACACCATCCAAAACACCACCAATCATCGTCCATGGCCGCTGCCGAGTAAACCGTGGCTGTACTATCAAGAATGGAACGACCCGGTGTTTATGCACTGGCGCGTCAAGCCGGAAGACTTACGACCATTGATTCCCCAAGAACTGGAACTCGACACCATCAACGGTGAGGCGTGGATTTCCTTGGTGCCGTTTACCATTGTCATCAAACCGCGTTTTCTACCAGCATTCCCGGCCGTATCGACCTTTGATGAGGTGAATTTGCGCACCTACGTCAAACACGAAGGAAAAACAGGAGTGTATTTTCTCAATATTGAAGGCAGCAAGCGCATCTCCTGTTGGCTGGCGCGGGTGCTTTCCGGACTCCCGTACAGATTTGCTCGCATGCACCGACAAGGCGAAGCATTTTCGTCTGTCAACAAACGCCAAAACAACGCCCTTAAACTTTCCTATAAACCGGGGAAGTTCATCCGCAAACCCAACGCCACCGATCTATGGCTGAGTGAGCGTTACGCTCTATTTACGGTAAGCAACAAGCGGGTTAACACCTTCGAGATTCATCATTTGCCCTGGGCATTGCAGCGTGTCAACATAAGCGATTGCGAGATTGATTACGCCGGTTACAACCATCTGATTGGCGGCGAACCGGACCTTACCCACTATTCAAAAGGCGTGCAGGTGTTGGCGTATTGATGTGGGAGCTATAATTGAATTTGTTAAAAATAGGGTGAAAAATGGGTTAACACATGGGTTAACCCTTACCCCAATGATTTCAATTCCTCTTCGGTAAACACGCGTGAAC
>SKIJ01000048.1 GCA_007116495.1 Cryomorphaceae bacterium
TAAAATCGTGAATTTTAATAATCATAATATCGTTATCCCAAGATGTAGATAATATTGACGGAGTGGGATTGGTTCCTCCATAATAGAATGATTTACCGTTAAGGGCTTCAGAACCGAAATTGTAATAGTTACTAAATGGGCTGCTGCTAATATTAGACTCTATATTCACAGAATCAATTAGTTCAAAATCTCTATTCAGTATCATGAACCGATTAGCAGGTAAGTTACACCCAAGAATAAGTGAATCTTGATAGTAGAATATCCTATTTATTTGGTAGCCTGAAAAAGGTCTGGAAAACTCGTAAAGAGAATCGGTGCCAAGTAGTTCGTATGATGGTAAAGAAACGGACTCGTATTTATATGCGAACCTTCCGAATACCCTCAACTCATCGTCAATTTTAATAAATGACGGAGCAATCATAAATATTGAGTCATAAATGGTATCGATAACTAAGCTTAGTCCGTTTTGAACATCAACTTCTGTTATTCCTAATTTTGAATTATTACTATAGCATATGTATAAGTTGTTTTCATCAATAATAACGTTGCTGGTCAATAAAGATGTAGAGCTTTGTTTTGGTATTATTATTCTATAAAGAACAGAGAGATTGGTATCGGTTTTAACAATGGCGACGCCTTTGTCATGATATTGCCTATTTTGAGGAAAGTCGTATGTGCCAATCCAATAAAGCTCTCCATCTTTTTCAAAACATTGCCTAAACCCGTATGTGATTGAGTCATTAAAATCTCTTAGCAAAATCGAGTCAACGCCTTGTTCGTTGATTTTATACAGAAAGCTGACTTCGGCATTGTTGTAGTAATTGTAAGCATGTAAATAAACAGACGATTCAAAAGACATTCCTGCGAGGGAAATAATATCATCTCCTCCATTAATCAAGACACGATTGCTCAACTGCTGTGCGTTAACACTAACTGAAAAGAAAAACCCCATGCAAAGGAGTGCTTTGCATAGGGAGGTATTGGAAATGTGTACTATGGGCTTTTCAACGGAGTGCTTCATTTTTGAGGAGAAAAAAGGGGTTTGGTGTATTGGTAAATAAACGGTAGTTAATTCCGTTGATTGCATTATCAAAAAAAATAAATAAATGATATTTTTTCGTAATATTGAAAGCTTAAAGTTTTAACAGAAAACCATTCACTAATTCTAAACCTCAAGACCATGAAAAAACAATTATTTTATCTGTTTGTGTCATTTACTTTCATTCTGCATCCATCATTTGGCCAGGATGAGGACACAGATTCCAAAATTGAGATACAGGTACTCAAAGACGATCCTTACGATGTTCCAACATTTGAGTTCTATCTAATGCCGATTCAGATGAACGTTATGGTCAACGATTGGGTAAATTACGGAGGTGGAGCAGGTATTCGGAAAACATTTAATGATAAGTTTTATCTTCAAGCCAATGGTGCTCATTCTTATTTTTCAGTAGGAAGACTTTTTTCTCAGCCAAACACAAGGGAGTTTGTCGAATTAAATCGCGGCCGTGAACTTGAGACCGATTACCAAAACCTATTTAATTTTGAGGTGGGTTTAGGGTACGTGCTTTCCGATAAGTCTAAAGTTAAGGAGATGAATATAGCATTGGGAACCCGAGCAGCTGGTCAATTCCTTATTGTGGAGGCATCGGTTGTTCCCGTAACGCAACGCAGAAAGACCATGTTGCGCTTTGGGTATCATCAATACACTATGGCTTCTAATATGCTGATTGGTCAAGCAGATGACTACTTTAAAACCGAATCGGGTGATATTTTTGTGCGCGACGGTATTCAGTATGCTAACATTGATTATGAAAATTTGGATGTCCCTTATAGGTCATCAACGCACGACCAATTGGGCACGTATTCGACGATTTCAGATTTTTCCCTAAGTGCTTGGTATGCAAATACAACAACACAATCTTTATACGTTGGCTTTGAATCTGAGGTAATTACAAATTACATTGCCAATACAGAGAAATATGGCACCACTGCCATTCAAACATTATCCAGATTCTATGCAGATGTCATGTTAGGGCGTACTCTAGTTTCTGATTTGAGGTTTTTTGATGCGAACCTCGATGCAACAGAATATGGAGATGAATTTGGTGATGATGTGAAAGATTTTACACCCGTGATAGGTAGTGGAGCGGGAGAAGTGTTTATCAATAATCTGGGTTTGCGATTGGGGATAGAAATTAAGGGTAATGCTCCCACATCTCTCAGTAAATGGGAGAATCGTACGGAAAAAGATCGTTTGTTTTCAAACGGTTATTTTTTTGAACTAGGTATGTTTCCCGGTGTAGGATTCAATGGGTTTTTTAATTTTGGGTGGCGGCTGTTTTTTAATTCGTAACGAATTTATCACTCACACATAAAAAAAGCCGTTTCTGATGAAGCGGCTTTTTTTGGTTTGGTTAGGCTTTTTAATTGTATTGTTTCTGGTTCATAAATTTATGTGACTGATCTATAAAGTTCGAGAGCAAGGCTTGCGGTAGGGGTTAGCACAAGGCTAACCCAATCACAGCTACACCGTCATTTACATTTTTTCTCCTTGCGGCTCCTTAGGATTAGCCGGTTCCGTACCAACAAGCGTCAATACATAACTCGCCACATCCTGCATATCGGAGGCACTGAGCTGGTTTCTCCAAGGTGTCATGCCCTTTTCAACAACCCCATATTTAATCACTTTAAATACATCGTTGATGGTGTTACCGTGAATCCAATACTCGTCTGTCAAGTTGGGGCCTACACCACCGCCGCCATCGGCAGCGTGACATGCAACGCAATTGGTTTGAAAGATGTCTTTCCCGTTGGCAAGGCGTCGGTCTTCTTCTACCATAGTAACGTTGGTTTCGTCAACCATGCCACCAACTTTTTCAAAATATGCGGCTACGTCAGCCTCTGCACGTTCCATTTCTGCCTGATACTCTTCCGAGCTTAACGGGCCTCCCAGTATATGGAAATAAACCATGTAAACAACAGCAATTCCTATGGTGACGTAAAATCCGTATAACCACCATGGGGGGAGTGAATTGTCGAGTTCTTTGATGCCGTCGTATTCGTGGTCGAGCTGCAGGTCTTTTTCTTTTGACATGGGTTTTAGACCGGCAAACCACTTATACCAGCGGCTTAATGCATCGCCAGTTTCTTCGGCATCTTCGGCAGCAGCCTCAGCGTCGAGAGCTTCAGCTTTTTTCTTCGCCAAATCGGGGCGCATGGCCAGCTCAATGGTGTCAAATGCACGCTTTACGGAATAGTATGCCAACGCTAATAAAACAGCGACCAGCATGAAGAGCCAGAAATAGGCGTCGTTAAATATGCCGTAAAAAAGCTCGGCAGAGGAAGATGCATAGGTCGCTGAAGGCGCAATTAATGCTATGAGCAACAGTGGTTTGATGGGTTGTTTGATGTTCATGACGTGCTGGTTATTATTAATCATCCAGTGGTAATTCGCTTTCTTCTTTGTACGCTTCTTTTTTCATGAGCACCACACGGATGACCATCAATGTGAAGAAGGTGAAGAAAATGGTTAGGGAGATTATGGGATACCATTCGATATCCCCAATCGTTTCCATATGTCCTTTGATGAATTTAAACATGATTGTTTAGTTTTGAGCTACTTGTTCCGGTTTCACCTTGATGTCGGTTCCGAGTCGTTGTAAGTAAGCAATCATCGCAATGATTTCTTCTTTGTGACTCACTTCGATATCGGGGTCTTCATTTAATTCTGCTGCAATGGCTTTAGCCTGCTCTTCCACAAGTGCCTCTGCGTTGGCTACTTCCTCATCGGAGTAAGGAACACCAAGACGTTGCATTACTTCCATCTTTTTAGCGGTGTATCGAGTATCTAATTCGTTTACCTTGCCATCGTGGTTAAACAGCCAAGGATAACGCGGCATGATGGAGCCATCTGACGTATAAGTAGGCTCCCACATGTGTTTATAGTGCCAGCTGTGCGGATATTTCCCTCCAACCCGATGAAGGTCTGGTCCGGTACGCTTCGAGCCCCACAAGAATGGGAAGTCGTATACAAACTCTCCGGCTTTTGAGTATTCGCCGTAGCGCTCGGTTTCAGAACGGAATGGTCTTACCATTTGGGTGTGGCAGGCGTTACAGCCTTCGCGAATGTAGAGGTCTCTACCTTCTAGTTCCAGTGCCGTGTACGGTTTTACACTTTCAATTTTAGGAATATTAGAATCGATCATCATCGTGGGAACGATTTCCACAATACCACCAATAAGAATGACGATGATACTCCCAATCATGAGTTGAGTAGGACGACGCTCAATCCAACGGTGCCAATGCTCACCTTTGTGTTTGGTGTACTTAGGTGCTAGTGCGGGCGCTTCAGCATCTTCCTCGGCGAGGAATGATCCACCTGTAATGGTTTTAACAACATTTACAGCCATAAACCCAATCCCGACTAGGTATAAGGCACCGCCAATTGCGCGCAAAGCGTACATAGGCATTAGCTGGGTCACGGTTTCCAAGAAATTACCGTAAACCAGTGTTCCGTCTGGGTTAAATTGTTTCCACATCAAGCTTTGGGTAAATCCACTTACATACATAGGGAGTGCCCAAAAAACGATGCCGAGTGTGCCAATCCAGAAGTGCGTATTGGCCATTTTTTCGCTGTATAAATTCGTACGGTACATACGTGGAAGAAGCCAGTAGGTCATACCGAAGATCAAGAACCCATTCCATCCAAGCGTACCAATATGTACGTGTGCAGGAATCCAGTCGGTGTAGTGAGCAATGGCGTTGACGTTTTTCAACGACAGCATAGGGCCTTCAAAGGTAGCCATACCGTAGGCAGTAACGGCAACGACGAAAAACTTGAGTACAGCGCTTTCTTTTACCTTATCCCATGCACCTCGAAGGGTGAGTAGTCCGTTGAGCATACCACCCCAAGAGGGGAAAATGAGCATTATACTAAACACAACACCAAGACTCTGTGCCCAATCGGGAAGTGCAGTGTAAAGTAAGTGGTGAGGACCCGCCCAAATGTAGATGAATATCAACGCCCAGAAGTGGATGATCGATAACTTGTATGAGTAAACAGGGCGGTTGGCTGCTTTAGGGAGGAAGTAATACATCAATCCCAAAATGGGTGTGGTGAGGAAAAACGCAACGGCATTGTGTCCGTACCACCACTGTACAAGAGCGTCTTTTACGCCACTGTAAGCCGAGTAGCTCTTCATGAAGTGAACAGGAAGCTCAATGTTGTTGACAATATGAAGTACAGCAACCGTCACGAACGTGGCAATGTAAAACCAAATAGCTACGTATAGGTGACGCTCGCGGCGACGTAAAATCGTCCAAAACATATTGACACCAAATGCAACCCATACTAAGGCAATGGCAATGTCAATGGGCCATTCTAGTTCGGCGTATTCTTTGGAGGAGGTGTATCCCAACGGTAGGGTAACGACTGCGGCAACGATGATTGCTTGCCAACCCCAAAAGTGGAAGTTTGTGAGAAAATCACTTGCCAAACGTGTTTTAAGTAACCGTTGCAGTGAGTAATAGATACCCGCAAACATTGCATTGCCCACAAAGGCAAAAATAACTGCGTTGGTGTGCAAGGCACGAATACGCCCGTATCCTAGAATCGATAAATCAAAACTAAGTGCGGGGAAGATGAGTTGAAGCGCTACGAGTAAGCCAACAAGCATACCAACGGCGCCAAACACCAAACCGGCCAGCAGAAAGTTGCGGACGATTGTGTTGTTGTACGAAAATTTCTCCATTTCCATAGGTCTGGGGGTTTAGATTCCTTCTTTTTTCTTCGCTTTCTTCTCAAATAGCATGCGCATGGCAGGTGATTCACCATCCTCAAACTGTCCGTTGCGCAGCGACCACAAAAATGCAATCAGAAAACCCAGCGCTAAAAACAATGAAATAAAGATGAGAATGAAAATAATCTCCATGTTGCAGTATTTGCTTTTTTAATTGCTACAAAACTATTTAAGCAATATGTAATCTTTTATGATAGACCTCAGCAAAAAAACTGATTTAAATCAGTTTTTAGGTAAAAAAAAGACTGTCCGAAGACAGCCTTTTTTGATTTATTAAACCTAAAGCATTAATCAACGACCTTAATCCAAAGCCCACCGTCGTAGCGACCACCGGCATTTGAAGCACGGGCATCTTGAGCTTGTTGGTATGTGTCAAATTTAAAGAGGAACACGTAGTACATATTGTTGGATGAATCCAAAAATACACCTGCATCGATGCCTTTATCACGAAGGCTTTTTGCCTTGCGGTTGGCGTTGGCTTCAGAGCCAAATACTCCGGCAGTTACGTAGTAACCTTTTGATCCAGCTTGAACTTTACTCGCGCCAGCTGCATCCAAATTACTGTCGGTTGATGACGGCTTATCTGCGCGATCGCGTTGTTGTTGCTGTTGTTGTTCGCGTTGGCGGCGTTCTCTATCACGACGGCTATCTTCAGCTGCGTCTTCAAAAGATTGTCCTTCTTCTTCAATTTTGCGCTTGGCCTCCTCGTATTCTCGACGAAGTTCATCCTTGATTTCTTCCATCTTGTCTTCGATGGTTTGCTCCATATCGTCACTGCGACGGCGATCCATTTGACGCATGCGCTTAACTTCATTTTCCAAACGTTCAACACTGCTGTTGCTGCCAAAGCGCCAAGTAAGCATTATTTCTTGCGTGCTTCCGAGGTTGGCTGAGTATTGATTGGTAGAAAAGTCATAAGCATAACCAACGGTCAATTGATCGTTGATGTGAAATCCAAGATTACCGGTAACGGCATAGTTTGAGCGATACATTGCACCAACAAAAAAGAGGTTTTTCAAGTCGAGCATAGCACCGGCGTCGACCATTACGGGGACATTTTCTGCGGCACGAATCATCACCATAGGACTTAACGTAGTGCGGTCGGGTACAATTTCAAAGTCGTATTGAGTATTGAACATGTAGTGACGGAATGTTTGGTAAGTCGCTTCCAGATCAGGTTGGTTGACAAAGCGAACAGGACTTCCTAGTAATTGAGGAACGGCAGCACCAATTTGGAAATTACCCAATCGCAAATTGATACCGGTATTGATGTCAAACAATCCTCTGCCCGAAAAATCACCTGATAGAACCGGGTCACCTGTTGAGCTTGCATTGATGGCAGCCTGATTCAGTCCAGAGTTCATAAACCCTCCCGCAAGACCAAAGCTAAGGAAGTTGTTCTCGCTGAGTTGAACGTGGTAGGCATAGGCGCCATAAAACCCGTAGGTTTGAATGATACCGGCTTCATCGTTGAATCCGTAAACACTGTAGCCTACATTATCAGAGCCGATGTTGCCATTTAAGGCAATGGCAGCAGTTTGGGGTGCGCCTTGCACACCTTCCCATTGCCGGCGATACATGGCCGATAATTCTGTACTGCCTGATGTTCCACTTTGAGCGGGGTTGTAAATGTATGGCGTGAAAAAATAGTTTGAATACAACGGAATTTGTTGGGCGCTTAGGTGCTGCGACAATCCGACGAACAAACCTATGATGGATAAACTTAAAATTCGTTTCATAATGTTTCGTTTTTCAGCTTAATGATTACTGGTTATTACGTACGATTGATACAGTTCCTCGGTAGCGAACGTTATTGTCACAATCAAGAATGATGACGTATGCGCCATCGGGTAAATCCGATCCGCCGTTGTCTATACCTTCCCAGTTTTGTTGATAATTTTCTGTACTGAAGACCTCCGATCCCCAGCGATTGATTACGGTAAGTCCGCACACATCACCAGCCATGATTTCAGTTAAATCCAATGCATCATTGTATCCGTCGCCATTAGGTGAAATGAAATTGGGAACGCGGTCTACGATTTCCCAATCTTCTGGTTCAATGTCGTCATCGGGAAGGGGCACAACAAACACCTGCATGGAATCGGTGTCGATACAACCGTTGGCACCAACAACTTCTAAATAATAGGTAACAGTATCCGGTTTGTTTGACGCAATTGTGAATGGGTCAAAACGTCGCGGATCGCTGAAGAATACGGGCTTGTTCGCAGACCAGTAGTAGGATACACCACCGCTCCCTTCTAACTGAATAATCGAATCAGGATTGGTCGTTTGATCGGGGCCGGCGTCGGCCGTAGGGTTGAAGAATACGGCGTGTACCGTATCAAAACTTGAACACCCATTTGCGCCGGTACCCTCAACAATATATGTGCCCGGAGAACTTACAAAAATCGTAGAGCCGGTAGCACCAGTATTCCAAGAGTAACTGAATGCATTACCTTGCGCAACAACTAGAACAGAATCACCGGGGCACAATCCAATGGTGTCTTCACTGATGTTTGTAAATACATCGGGTAATGGCACCCAATTAACCGTTAACGTGTCGCTTATCCACGAACACGTCTGATTGTTTATGACCAAACGAAATGAGGTGGTATCGGGTAAAATATTTCCATCGATTTGAAGCCAAGGATTTTCTGCACCTGGAATCGGCGTCCAGTTGCCAACGGTAAATACTTGCCATTGGTAATCCCAGCCATTGACGGTATCGGTAGCACTCAACATCAAGCTATCATCTTCGCAGATAGATAAAGTCGGCGTTGGTCCCATTGGCCATTGCACCAATTGAACCGGACTTTCAGGGGTGGTGTCGGTAATTACGATGAATACTCCTGATGTGTCGGTGCAAAAGCTATCGTTTACCGCTAAGAAAATGCGCATGGCACTATCTACAGTCAGTGTTTGTAGTGTGTCGTCTTCAAGTGGGTAAAGTACGCGGTTTCCGACCAAGTTGAGACTATCAGAAAACCATTGATAGGTGTACGTAACACCTGTAGGTGGAGTAGGGCCACTAAGAACAACCGAATCTCCAAAGCAAAACTGAGCCGTATCCGGAGAGATGAGAACGCCAGGTGCAGATTGAGGCGTGATGGTTGTAGGCGGAAGATATTCGTTGATGACAAAATCGTCGGTAAATGCTTGACATAATCCAAGTGTCAAACGAAGTGAGTAAACACCAGTTTCTGTAACGAGTAGGGTGTCTACACCGGAGCCAGACTGCCCGGCAATTTGAGCACCTCCTTCAAACCAACGGTACTGGTAGCTCTCTCCAGGAGCGGGAGTAGGAGCGCGTAGTATTACGGAATCACCCTCGCAAAAACGCCAATCGTTGAAAGCATTACTGAAGTAAGCGCCTTCAACTGTTAATCCGGAATCTACGGGAGGTAGTTTTCCAACAATGATGTTGCTTACGGTGTCTCCACTTGTAATGGGGTTTGATGAATTAACCCTAATGGAGTACGCCCCTTGAGTTGTGGCACAGGGGATTTCTGCATCAATTTGGTAAGAACCGGTGGCAAACGCGGTGAGTGGTGTAAACTCAATAAAGTTCCCGTTGAAAACCCCTGAGTTGTCCGATAATTCAACGCGAAACTGATTTCCGGTATTGAAATCTTGGGAACCCACGCTAAACGTAACAGTAATGGAATCACACTGACACGCCTGTGAAGGTGCGTTGGTGTTAATGATTTGCCCGTTCAATGTAAGCGGAATGCCTCCTAAAAGTAAGCCTCCGATTAATAGTAACACATGTCTCATTGTACAAATTGTTTTAATTGTGTTGTTGTGTTCACCGTTTGTTAAATCCTAAAAACATACATCAACGATTTTAGCGATTTACAAACTAATTTACGTTTTTTGTTTTGTGTTTTAACAAAGTGCATAGTTAGGGTTCAAATTTACAATAAATCTTTCATATTTTGTAAAGGTTTATTTTTTTAGTTTAAGAGCGTTATCGATTATCTTTCGATTACTTTTTTTGATTTTGTAATCAACTATAAATAAATATTTTATATGAATCAACGTGTAAAGAGCGCTATGGAAAGTGCACTTAAAAAGCTGCAAAAAAAGCACGACAACTTTGATTGGGTGGGATTTTACATCATGAATAACGAAACGAATACGCTTCATTTAGGGCCTTATATTGGAGCGGCAACCGATCATGTTGAGATTCCCTACGGAAAAGGCATTTGTGGCCAAGTGGCGGTATCCGGGGAGATATATCACTCCAGCGATGTGAGTAAAGAAGACAATTACATTGCTTGCAGCATCGATACAAAGTCGGAGTTGGTTTTGCCAATTTATGATAAAAACGGAACACTCGTAGCGCAATTAGATATTGATTCACATGAAAAGGAAACATTCACGCCGGATGTGATCGTGTCGTGTGAGGAGGTGTGCGCAGAGATTGGTGGAATGTGGGGCGAGTGATGGATTTGATATAGTGATGCTCTGAACCAGCTGAGCTAATTAGAACTATGATCATTTATCAAAGCTTGAATACGTTTGCGGTTTTTCCATTTTTTCAGTTGCAATTCCCGTTTTAGAGCGTCTGACTTAGAATCGTACTTTTCAAAATAAACGATGCTCCAATCATGAGCGCGTCCTGTAAATCCTTTGTGGTTGCTGTTGTGTTTTCTTAAACGTTCGCTCAATTCATCACACGTTGAGCCAATATAATATGAATCAATTGTTTTGGAATGCAGTATGTATAGGAAACAACTCATATATGATGAATAAAAAAGGGGTAAAACTCATTATATTTGAATTTTACCCCTCTTGGTGGGAGATACTGGATTCGAACCAGTGACCCCCTGCTTGTAAGGCAGGTGCTCTGAACCAGCTGAGCTAATCTCCCGTTATTTCAACAGCTGACCAGTGACCCTCCCGACATTGTATGTCGGGATGCTCTGAACCAGCTGAGCTAATCTCCCGTTATTTCAACAGCTGA
>SKIJ01000166.1 GCA_007116495.1 Cryomorphaceae bacterium
AATCCAAAAAAACGTACCGTGAAGGTGTACTGTCCATTGGGAACATCTTTAAACGTATACTGACCGGATGCATTGGTCATTACGGATCGTTCTGTGCCCAAATTGACTTGTGCATTGGTCAGTGGTGTACCGGTGTTGTCGGTGACATATCCACTGAGATTGGTGGTTTGCGACCACGTGGTTAGCGTCAGCAAAAACGCCATAAGGGAAAACAGTCCTTGTCGATTCATAACAAATGAAAATTGACAGGAAACTGGGGTGATTTCCAAATTAATAAAACGTGATTAAATGACCCTAAACCGCAGTAACGGTTTTGCGTACCTCCGCCGGTATTATCCGGATCAGGTTCTACTCCCGGGTAAAGGAGTATGGGTATAATCTCAGCCGTTGTGAACCTTCGTTTAGGATTTCAACAGCACCCCATGAGATGGCGCAAAAGTAAAATGAATTTTGAGAATGCCAAAGGTTTTTTCGGCAGTTCGCAATTTTGATGAACGATACAATTTAACGCTTCTCGTTTTAAAAACGGAACGTTCAATGCGTGCTTGGCAATTTATGAAAGGTTAATTCAATGCGTGAAATGCCCACAAACAAGCATCAAAATAAACATTTTTTTCCGTAGGTTTGCATCAATCATATAAGGCAATGCAATACAAACGAATACTCCTAAAGCTCAGCGGCGAAGCACTGATGGGCGATCGCCAATACGGCATTGACCCCCAAAGGCTTAAAGAATATGCCGAAGAAATCAAGTCCATCACTGATTTGGGCATTCAAGTGGCCATCGTTATTGGTGGCGGCAACATATTCCGCGGCGTGTCGGGCGCCAGTGAAGGCATGGATCGCGTGCAAGCAGACCACATGGGGATGCTCGCTACTACCATCAACGGACTGGCACTACAATCGGCTTTGGAAGACGCGGGGATTTATACGCGACTCCAAAACGCTATCGAAATGGATAAGATCGCCGAACCGTTTATTAGACGCCGCGCCATTCGCCATTTGGAAAAAGGCCGTGTGGTAATCTTTTCCGGAGGAACTGGAAACCCCTACTTTACAACCGACACAGCGGCTACTCTGCGCGCCATTGAAATAGAAGCCGAACTCATACTCAAAGGAACGCGCGTAGACGGAATCTACACGGCAGACCCAGAGAAAGACACAAATGCGGTTAAATACGAACGCATTTCTTTCCGTGAAGCCTACGAAAAAGGGCTGAACGTAATGGACATGACGGCCTTTACGCTCAGTGAAGAAAACAACCTACCCATCATGGTATTCGACATGAATACAAGAGGGAATTTACTCAAGGTTGTAACCGGAGAAAATATAGGAACATTGGTACATATTTAAATCATCATCATGAACGACGAACTCGAACTCATTTTTGCCGAAGCAGAGGAGTCCATGGCCGGCGCCATTGCTCACCTGGAAAAAGAATTGGTAAAAATACGCGCCGGTCGCGCCAATCCATCAATGCTGTCTTCCGTAAAGGTCGACTACTACGGATCCATCACACCCTTAAGTGGTGTTGGAAATGTTGGCACACCCGATGCGCGAACCATCACGGTACAACCTTGGGAAAAAGGCATGATTCAGGAAATTGAAAAAGCCATTCTCAATGCCGGCCTTGGCCTTAATCCGTCCAATAACGGTGAAATGGTGATCATCAACATACCGCCACTCACCGAAGAGCGCCGTAAAGATTTGGTGAAAGCAGCTAAAGCCGAAGCAGAAAATGCCCGTGTAAGCATCCGAGCAGCCCGCAAAGACGCCAACGATGCGTTGAAAAAACTGAAAGATGATGGCGCCCCGGAAGACCTCATCAAAGATAATGAAGAGGAAATCCAAAAACTCACCAACAGCCACAACAGCAAAGTGGACAGTATTTTAGACCGAAAGGAAACCGACATCATGACGGTATAAGCCACTGCGACTCATGCTGCGCACTTTCCACAAACTCAAAAACAAGCCGGCGCTTTCGCGCTGGCTGTTTTATTTGTGTTTGGCCGTACCTCTTATTACCCTTGCCCTCTCAACTCCATTTAGTGATGACATTTTGCAAATGTTTGACGCTGCTCGCAACAATACACAACACAACCATCTCTTTGGTCACGAAAATTGGCTGAGGTATGTCGCCAACTTTAATGCCGTTTCCGCTGAAAAGCTTCTGATTATTCTCTCCGTTGGTCTTACCGGATTTGCCGCTGAATTGCGCTGCCGACAAAAAGGGATTTCTGGAATCAATGCCCTGCTGATCATTCCGGTGGTCGTTGGTCAGCTGATATTTCTCGGACATGTAACGGCCGTTTTGGCCATCGCCGTTGCGCTAATCGGATTTATCATCCTCGATTATCGTTTACCTAAATGGCTATACTTCTTTTTTCCGCTGCTGTTTGGATGGGTGATTTTTGCCATTAACCCACCCATTTTACCGGCCTTTATCACCCTAATCATCATTGATTTCATCATCGTAAGAAAAGAAGAAAAGCGATTGGCCATTGTAGGCAGCACACTTGCACTTCTTTCCTTTTTACTGCTTCAAGACGTTTTCCTCCCCAGCATATCGCCCGGCTTTTCAACGGCGCCCATACAAAACATCACCAACCAACCACAACGTTGGTTTCAGCTTGCATGGGCAACGGCAATGACCCTGCTCATTTTAACCGAAATAACCCGCGCCAAGCGATGGACCTATTCCGGTCGCAGTTTTGCTCTGGCCGGACTGAGTTTTTTGTTTTTGGCCATTTTATTTCAAAACAGCGCTCCTTTTGCCAAAGTATGGTGGTACATAGGCATCCTTTCGATCTGTTTTTTAATGCTAAGCGAAATCAGAAAGGTTTGGCAACGCATCCTCATCATTGCACT
>SKIJ01000140.1 GCA_007116495.1 Cryomorphaceae bacterium
AATAGCCATGCGAAGCTAAGGCCTTGTATCGTTTTTCGCAGCAATACCGCTAGAACAATACCCGCAATGGCAATGACAAACCACTTGACGGCCATTGATGGATCTGGATAACTTGGCGTGTAAACCAAGTAAACCAAAATGAAAAAAACACCAATGAAGTTGATTGTACGGGTTTGCATGAAAACGATTGTTTACAGAGTAATAACCAGTTTACGAAAGATTACCGGCCATCTCCACCAATTCTGCTAAATCATAAACCTTTACACTATCTTCCTTTTCCTGATTTTTAATACCATCGCTCATCATAGTATTGCAAAATGGGCATGCTGCAGCAATGATTTCGGGTTTTGTTTCCAGCGCTTCTTCTGTACGTTCAATGTTGATGTCTTTATTTCCCTTTTCTGGCTCCTTAAACATTTGGGCACCACCGGCTCCGCAGCAAAGGCCTTTAGACTTGCATCGGCGCATTTCAACAAATTCCGCTTCGATGGTTTCGATTAGTTTGCGAGGAGCTTCGTATTCTCCGTTGGCGCGTCCAAGGTAACAAGGGTCGTGAAAGGTTATGCGCTTGCCCTTTAATTTGCCACCTTCTATCTTAAGCTTACCGGTTTCTAAAAGTTCACGCAGGTACTGGGTGTGATGCATCACCTCATAGTTTCCACCCAGCGCAGGATACTCATTTTTTAACGTGTTGAAGCAGTGCGGGCAGGTGGTGACAATTTTCTTTATATCGTATCCATTGAGAACTTCGATATTTGTCATGGCCTGCATTTGGAAAAGGAATTCGTTTCCGGCGCGCTTTGCCGGATCGCCGGTACAGCTTTCCTCCTTTCCTAAAATGGCCACATTTACACCTGCTTGAAGTAAAATACGTGCAAATGCTTTTGTGATTTTTTTGGCACGATCGTCGAAACTTCCAGCGCATCCCACCCAAAAAAGAACGTCAGGTGTTTTTCCTTGCGCCATCATATCGGCCATACTGGGTATTTTATGTTCACTCATAATGGTATCAATTTTTAAGGTTGAACGTAATAAACGCCATCTTTTTCAACAGCAATAAACCGTCTGTTTTGTACGAATACAAATGTGCTAATGCTTTCACTTTCCAATCTACCCAAAATAACATCGGATATCGTATCATTTTCAATGACAAAGCGTTCAAGCAGGGCCGTGTTTTCCCCGGCATTAAGTTGTCCTTCTGAAATGTCAACAGCCCACCGGACATTCCCGTCAACGTCCGACAACGTCAGGCGATCTCCTTGAGTTCCGCCACGTGATCGCAAGGTTATATTGAATGTTTGGTTGCCGGAGGGATGTAAAATGGTGCTGATTTGACTTAAAGATTGTACGGCTTCACCGTCATCGCCAATGGGGACGATATCGTGAATGTATGCGCCGAAGGAAAAATGCAATGTGTCGGTTGTGTCGTTAACACTTATCATAGCCACTTCGGAAATGGAGTCCGGTAAAAGCGCGCGAGATTGTTCTATGATTGGCCATACAGTTTCTTCACGAGCACAGAATGCCAATGAAAGTGCAAAAAATATGATCGCAATGTTTCGTGCCATTAATTAGTCTTGGATTAAAGTTACCATCTGCAAATTCTATAACAGGTCAAACTAACTTCCTCAATTTTAATCATAGTTCATCTGCCCAATTGGCGCGATCAGCTTGAGAAAACTGCCATGGGGCTCCGTTGTTTTCAACGTTTGTCATCATTAAGTTCAGTTCTTGTGCCGCGCTGGACTCTTCCATCACCATATATTGACGCATTTTCATTATGATGTCCAACGGATCAATAAGTACCGGACAAGCTTCAACACATGCGTTGCACGTGGTGCATGCCCAAAGTTCTTCACGGGTAATGTGGTCGTCGAGCAATGATTTACCGTCGTCTTTAAATGTTCCGTTGTTTTCGTCGATGTTGGCTCCTACAACTTCTGCGCGATCGCGAACGTCCATCATGATCTTTCTAGGTGATAGTTTTTTTCCGGTTTGATTAGCAGGGCACTCGGCCGTGCACCGACCACATTCGGTACAAGCGTAGGCATTCATGATGTTGGTCCAATCAAGGTCGGTGACGTCTTTTGCACCAAATCGCTCAGGTTCCCCTCCGCCATCAGCGGGAGCAGCATAAGGATCGGCGTTCGGATCCATCATCATTTTTACTTCTTTGGTGACGGTGTCGTTGTTTTTAAAAGCACCTTTGGGGTTGAGGTTGGCGTACCAAGTGTTTGGGAAAGCTAAAATGATGTGGAAGTGCTTGGAAAAGGGGAGGTAGTTTAAAAATGCTAATATTCCCAAAATATGACCCCACCAAAAAATGCGTTCAGCTGTGTGCAGACCTTCCTGACTGAATCCATTGAATATTGGGGCTAAGTATTGACTGACCAAATACGGACCGGCTACAGCAGCTTCCATATTTGCTTCTGAGGCATTCATTCCCAGCAAAGCAACCATCAAGACAATCTCAATAATCAAAATGTAATTACCGTCTTTGGTAGGCCATCCCTTCATCTCGTCTTTGCGAAAGCGCGGAATAACCCGAACGTTACGTCGCCACAAGAAAACCACACAAGCAAGGATGACGAGCACTGCTAATACCTCAAAGAAATTGATGGCAGAGGTGTATATTGCTCCTAACGGTGAGGCTAACACGCGGTGTGTTCCAAAGATACCGTCTATTAGGATTTCCAGTACCTCAATGTTGATGAGGACAAAGCCTACGTAAATCACGATGTGAAAAAAACCTGCGATGGGACGGGTTACCATTTTACTTTGACCCATAGCTACGCGCCCCATGGTTTTCCAACGCTCTGCTTTGTTATCGCTGCGATTTATGTCTTTTCCCAACATAATGTTTCGCCTGATTTTCCCAACGTTTCGGGCAAAAATAAAAATGGCTGTTCCCAATGCAGCGATAAAAATTATGTTTGCTATTCCGAAGTTCATCATAATTCCAAAGTTTTGATTTCAGGATAATATTATTCACACCAACTTTAGGGGGAATGGTTTATATCCATCAATTGCGTTTTTCTTTTAACTCCTCTCGTTTGCGCTTGTCTTCATTATGCAAACGATTCAATTCTTCCGCATCCACCTTTTTTGACCGGCCAAAGATGGAAAAGTTAACGTAACGTTTGGGGTTGAGCTGCATGTCGAGCAAGAGGAGGTTCATGCGGTCAGATGCAAGCTCGAGGTTGTTGAATAAATCTTCATCATTAAGGAGTAAACCAAGATTTCCTTCACCTTGTTCAACGCGGGCAAGTAGCTCATTGAAGTTAACTAATGTGGATGATAGCGACCGGAACGCTTGCCCGGGATTGCTTTCAATCAACGAATCACTTACAGCGGCAAGGTTTCGCGCGATTTTGTCAAGATTCATTTTGTTTGTTTGAAGAACATGAGATACTTCACCAACATCGTTTACGGTTTTGGTCAAATTCTCTTCGTTGTCGATCATCAATTTTTCAAACGATCGTGCAGAAGATTCAAGACTGGCAATGGTTGCCCGTATAGATCCAACAGAAGATTCGATATTGTTTTTGAAATCTTCGGTAAATATTTCGGTTGTTAGAGTGAGTACGGTATCTACAGAACCCAATAATTTTTCTACTTTATTTCGCAACGGAGCAACCTGAAGGTTCACTTCTTCTGAGAGACTTAATGAGATTTCCGGGGTTAATGTGTCTCCATTTTCTGCGGGAGCACCGGGTATGTCGCTTACAAGGTCTATCGCTTTACCTCCCAATAAATCAGTACTGGTAATTCGCGCTACAGTATTTTTATTGACGGGATAGTTGGTGTTGATGGTCATTTCTACCACCACACTCCCGTCCATGCTGGGGTGAAAAGTCATATTGGTGATGGTTCCAACTTGAAACCCACTGATGATGACGGGCTGACTTTTTGATAAACCGTCTACTTTGGGATACACTGCGTAAAGCTTTGTGCTGCTAGAGAACAAATCACCACCTTTGAGATAGGTTGCGCCCCAATACAGAACAAATACAGCAAGTAAACTGACTAAACCTATAATGAATTCCTTGGAGTACTTCATTTGTAACAAAAATTATTTCGGCAAAGCATGTTCATATTAAAAATTGCAAGGGTTTTTAAGATTCATACTTTTGGCCACTGCTTTTGGTATGTTTAGGCGTTCAGTGTTAGGTTATAATGAAAGATCATCATTCCGCATCCAACTAAACTAACAATATGGCGAAGGTAGTTTTAAAATGAGGATTGAGACAAATTTTTTTCTTTGCGTTCTGCTGTTTTCATATCAATGCGTTTGCCTTTATCAAATGCAACAATGAAGGCGTCGTCGAAACCGGCATTTTTTGCTTTTCTGAGCGCGTCGTTGGCTTCTTTACGCGTTGAAAACCGCCCGGAGAAATACTTATGTAACCGTCCGGTAGATTCGACGTAAACATCTTGTAAGTCGCGGAATTCTTCACTGTCTATCTTTCGCTTTTGGCCGCTTACTAATAGTTGAATGCTGTAGTAAAATTCGTTTGTGGTTTTGTTTAATTTTTGATGATTGTTTGAAGTATCTCTTTGATTACGGCCTTCTTCTTCGGTTGCAATAATTGGTTTGGAAAGATTTGAAATGTTCATGTCTTCAAATTGCTCGCGTTTTTCCTTGTAAGACCGGACAGCTCGAAAAATAGCAGATGCCATTAGTGTTTGTCCATTTTCACTCACTAAAAAATCTTCTTCAAATCGGTTTGTTAAAAAGCCTAACTCAATGAGAACAGCAGGCATCGTAGTTCGGCTTGTTACAACGAGTGGCTGTTGCTTTACCCCGCGATCTCTTCGTTTAGCACGTTCTCTGAATTGATCTTGAACTTTTTGAGCAAACGCAACGCTTTGTTCTAAAAAAGCATTCTGATACAAGCTAAGAGCGATGTATGTTTCAGGGCGTTCAGGGTCAAATCCCTCATATTGTTCTTCAAAGTTGTCTTCCAAAGAAATAACAGCATTCTCCTGCATAGCAACACGCATTTGTTTGTCGCCTTGTCCGCGCCCCATAACGTACGTAGAAGAACCGAATGCTTGGGGGTTGGTAAACGCGTCGCAGTGAATAGAGATGAATAAATCAGCCTTGTTGCGATTGGCAATTGCTGCGCGTTCGTGGAGTTCTACAAAGCGATCGTCTTTTCGCGTGTAGATGACGTTAACATCTTTAAGATTGTCTTCAATATACTTTCCAAGCTTTAGCGCTACTTTTAAGGCAACATCTTTTTCGCGAGAGCGATAGCGCCCGGTGCCAAGGTTTCCGGGATCCTTGCCACCGTGTCCGGCATCAATTACCACCGTGGTGACGTTATTTTCGTTTAAAACCGATAGTGGTGATTGATAACCCGGTATAAACATCAACATTGCCAGTGCAGTGAAAAACACACGTTGAAACATGCTTGAGGTGGTTTTTTTAACGTAATACTTTTAAAAATGCTCTATTTGGTTGTCTCAAGGTTGCGCAAGTTGGCTTAGTTTTGACCCAAAATTGTCTATTGCATTTTTCTTCGACAAATGTTCGTTGTACGAAGTGTTTATGCTGTGACAAAAATAAGGTTTGCTAAGCTTATGCCCTCATATTTAAGGCAATTTTTATTTTGTGTATTTGTTTTAATGCCTTTTGTTGCAACGGCACAAGAAGAACCTGATACGCTCTCGCGTTTGCCACAGCATCTTAGGGATGCAGATACGACAAGGCTTTCGCATGACCAATTAGCTCCATCAGACACAACTGAGCCGGATTCTGTTGCTCAGCAAAAGCCTGAAGAAAAAGAGCCATTCAAAACAGCGGGTACGTTAGAAGAAATCATTGATTCAGACGCACTGGATTCCATTGTTTCGAGTATGAAGCAAGAAAAAACGTTTCTCTACAACGAAGCGGTGGTCGTTTACGGCGACATCACGTTGAAGGCGGGTTACATAGAAATTGACAATAAAACCAATGAAGTATTGGCTACTGGTATCATTGATTCGTCGGGCAAATTGGTGCAAAAGCCTATTTTTATTGAAGGAGGTAAGGAGTACAGAACAGATACTATACGTTACAATTTTAATTCGGGAAAGGCCATCATAAAAATGTTGCTGACGCAAGAAGGTGACGCTTTTATGCAAGGTCAACGCGCAAAAAAAATGGATGAGGATATATTGTTCATAAATCGCGCGTCTTACACAACGTGTAGTCATGAAAAACCTCACTTTCGCATTATGACAACCAAGACCAAAATCATCCCTAACGATCGAATTGTTACCGGACCTGCGTATTTGGAGGTGCTAGACTTGCCGACGGTTTTGGGGGTTCCATTTGGCTTCATGCCCACTCAAGAAGAGCGTACATCTGGTATTTTAATTCCCGCATATGGCAGCAGTTTAGATCGCGGCCATTTCTTACGTGGTGGAGGGTTCTATTTGTCGATCAGCGACTACTGGGACTACACCATCCGTACCGATATTTTTACGAGAGGCGGTTATGGTTTGTTTAATAATTTTAATTACGCGCAGCGGTATAAATTTCGCGGTCAAGTAAATGTAGATTACAACCGCCTAATCATAGGACGGCCAGAATTTGAAGGTTATGGACAGTATCAGAATTCCAGTGATTTCTCAATTCGTTGGAATCACCAGCAAGACCCTAAGGCAAATCCTGATTTGCAGTTTTCAGCAAACGTAAATATTGCGACTCAATCGTTTAACCAATTGGCGACACAGGACCCTATGACCAACCAGCAGAACCAGCTGCAATCGTCCATTAACCTCAATAAATCGTTCTCGGGAAAGCCATTTACGCTTAGTGTTCAGGCAGGGCACAACCAGAGTAATGCCACCGGAAACCTCAACATAGATCTACCCACAGTAAACTTTAACATGAATCGAATTTTTCCGTTTAAGAAAAAAGTATTTGCCGGGAAGGAGGCGTGGTATGAAAAAATTGGCATTCAATATCAATCAAACTTTAAAAACACAATTGAAACCAATCTCGATGACTTTGAAATGAATCCAAATTTTCTTTGGAACCAATCTCGAAATGGTGTGCGTCATAACATACCTATAAATGCTAACTACAAGGTGCTTAAGTATTTCACATTAACGCCCAGTGTTAATTTTTCTCAGCGCTGGTATTTTAGCCGAATGGATTTTGAATACAACGAGGACAAACACGACCCGGAGTCGAATAGGCCAGCTGTGGATACGGTTTTCTCTCCGGGTTTTTATACGCCGTCTAATTTTCAGGCACGTGCCGATTTAACCACAAAGATTTACGGTATGTGGTCGTACAAAAAAGGGCCTCTGTCTGCCATGCGTCACGTTATTACTCCAAGTGTAGGTGTTAGTTTTGCTCCAGACTTTGCCGATCCGTTTTGGGGTGGGTTTCAAGAAGTGCAGGTTAACCCGGAGGGTGATACCGAGTTGTTTAATCGTTATGGCGGAAGAGATTTTGTATTTGGTGGATTACAGGCCGGCCGCCAAGGAAACCTCAACTTTCGGATAGACAATGTTTTAGAGGGTAAGCTCAAGGCAAAAAATGATACCACAGATGGGCAAAAGATAAAATTTCTCGAAGGGTTAAGCGTGCAGGGAAGCTATAATTTAGCAGCTGAGGAACTGCATTGGAGTCCTGTTCGAATCACAGCGAGAACGTCTATTCTCAAAGGGTTGATTTCGTTTAACTACAATACAGCGTTTGATCCCTACGCTGTTAATGAACGTGGACAGCGCATCAATGAATTTTACCTCAATACAGATGGTCAACTATTGCGACCGGTGAATAGCCAATTCAACGTGTCTACCAGTTTGAATAATAAAACCTTTGGCACGATGAAAAAGGGTGGCGATAACCCGGCGAAACAACCGATGATTGATCCGGCATTGGACCCCTTAAACGTAGAAAGTGGATTTGGCGCTTATACCACCGGAGATCCCAATTATCACTTATTGAATTATTACGTCGACTACACTGCTACGTGGAACTTGCGATTGAATTACGTCTTGACATCCGATATTAGATCTGATGAAACCAGAGTTAACCAAACATTCGATTTCAGTGGTGACGTTCAACTTACCGGTAGTTGGCGCATTGGTTTTAGTTCAGGATACGATTTAGTCAATAGTGGGTTTTCCTATACATCACTTGATTTTTACAAAGACTTACATTGTTGGGAACTCAATTGCAGATGGATTCCGTTTGGTGTACAGCAATCTTATTTTTTAAGTGTGGGTGTGAAAGCACCAATGTTCCAAGATTTAAAACTTGAACGTCAACGTGGTATTGGAGACTTTGGCCAAACGTTTTAATCCATCCTATGAGGTTATAGGATCGATTGCGTATCATTTACAGTGCATTAAACAGCTTGTTTCTTTAGAGTAATGGCAAAGAGAATATATTTAATGAATGTTGATATCCTCATTTTGCACGAAAATGATTATTGATTTGTTAATCAGAGAGACACCCATTAATGGTGTTTGTTTTTTTACGACCTTTGCACACCAAATTTTGAAATGATGATGGATTACGTTCCCATATTATCTCCGGCTAAATCTCTAAACGAAGATGTTAATCAAGTTGCCGAAACAACACCTGTTTTCATTCGCAAGGCAAAGACCATCAATACGCATATCAGAGACCTGTCTCCAGAAGAATTGATGGATCTCCAAAAAATAAGCAGAAATTTAGCTGAATTGAATGCTGAACGCAACGCAACTTGGTCCGTTGATGCTCATGATAAAGGGATTCCAGCACTGTTTGCCTTCAGCGGTGATGTTTATCAAGGCTTGGATGCTTCAACACTATCTGATGCAGCGATAGAACGTGCGCGTAATGGGGTGCTCATTTTATCTGGGCTTTACGGTGTATTAAGGCCATTTGATGCTATGTTGCCCTATCGATTGGAAATGGGGACTAAGCTAAGCATCGGAAAGTCACCTAATCTTCACAACTATTGGCGAAGAGATGTTACGCGCTTTATCAATGAACACTTCAAAGGGCGTACTCTTGTCAACCTTGCGTCTAAAGAATATGCAGCAGCAATGAGTAAAAAGGGGCTTACAGTTACCGTTCTCGACGTTGAATTTAAAGATTTCTCCAAGGGCGAATATAAAGTGATTGGGTTTTACGCCAAAAAAGCGAGAGGGTATTTCGCAAGATTCTTGCTGGAAAGCGTTCCCAAAACGATTCGTGATTTGCAGGCTTTTGATGTAGAAGGTTATGCGTGGAGCCAAGAGCACTCTACCGATACAAAAATGGTTTTTATACGCGGGTAATAACCGTGTTTAATCAGCGTTAAATACTTATATGCGCCGTCTATCACTCGTCTTTCTTTTAATTTTTTCCTCAATAGCTGTCTTTTCCCAACAAAATCCAAGGTACTCGGAAATTGGTGTTTCCGCGGGTAATCTCGTCTATACCGGGCCTTTTGCCAGTGATGCCAACATGGGGAATTGGTTGAACGAAATGGGGTGGCGTTTTGGATTCTTTACACGTAGATCTTTGGCGCCATGGATTACCGTTGGTTTAGAAGCCAATTATGGGTGGTACACGTTAGATGACGCCAACCACGGTAGAGCTCAGCGAGGCATCACTATGACTACCCAGGTGCTCAATGCCAATGTATCGACTGAACTCATATTAATTCGTTATGGGAAATTTCATTGGAACAACAACTTTGCGCCTTACGTGAAATTGGGGTTTGGTGGCGTTTTTTATTCACCTGAAATTAATAACTTTGGAAGTGTAGACGAAAATGTTGAGGTATTTCCCTTCAGCGGGCAGAGCGTTAATTTCTTTTACGGTATTGGCGTGAAGTTCAGGCTGGCTTATAAGCATAGTTTGGCCTTGGAATGGATAACGCATAATGCCGGAACCAGGGAAATGGGTGGGGTAGTGGCCCCTGCAATTAATCCTTCCAACGATACCTATGGTGGAATTCTACTGCACTATTCCGTTCTTATTTTCTAATTGATGTTATCAGTAGAAATTGCAGGAAAGACGCTTGATATATACCCCAATAAAGCCCTGCGTATAAGGGAAACTAATACGTTGGTTGTTGCCGATTTACACGTTGGAAAAGCCAAGCATTTTCGCAAACATGGTTTAGCTGTGCCATCTGCTACTGCTAGAGAGGATTTAGCCAGTCTGCATGCCCTGTTAGATGATGTTGCGTGTGAAGAGCTCATCATTCTTGGCGACTTAGGCCATAGCAGTTACAACGACGAGTGGCGAGATTTTAAGCGCGTCATTGATGCGTACCCGGATGTACGTTTTTGTTTGACAAGAGGGAACCACGACCGAGAGCCAAGTACATTTTACTATAGTTTGGGAATATCCTCGGTAAAACCGTTTTTTATACGGAATGAGATTTTGTTGTCGCATGAAGCTCAACAAAGTAAATACTATAACATTATTGGTCACGAGCACCCAGCAGTCTTGTTGACAGGAAAGGGGCGTGAGCGCATGCGTTTACCGTGTTTTTACTTTAACGAAAAACGAGGTGTTATTCCCGCTTTTACAAGGTTTTCAGGACACCATACGCTCCGATCCGTAAAGGGGTTACGTGTATTTCCCGTATTTCAATCTTCCATTTGGGAAATTCAATGATGGTGCTCGGCAAAGTATTTAGGCAGAATCTTTACTTGCAAGAAAACATCTTTTGTTGATTCAAATTACAATGAGCAAAAGGCATGAACCGATTTTTAAGCGCGCCCTAAAATGCTCGGTAAGGGTTAAGCGTATTGGATAAGTCAAACGTTACAACCAGATACAATTTAGTCTTTGTGTAGGTAGACATCCATTTGAGGGAAAGGAATGCCAATACCCTCTTCATTAAATCTGCTGTAAACTTTTTCATTGAAATCATAGTACATGGGCCAGTAGTCGGCGCCATTTACCCATACTCTAAAGTTGTAATCTACAGAACTGTCGTTCATTTCAACCATTCTTACGAGAATGTCTTTGTCTTTAATAACGCGATCGTCGCTTTGCGCTATTTCGGTTAGTACACGTTTAATTTTTTCGGCATCTGTGCCGTAAGCAACACCAAAACGCATATCCAATCGCCGCGTTCCTTGGCGGCTAAAATTAACGATGTTGGTGTTGGCCATGTTGCCATTGGGTAGAGTGATGGTTTTGTTGTCGGGGCTTAGCAGTACCGTATAGAATATTTGAATTTCCTTAACGGTTCCCATTATACTACCCGCCTCTATAAACTCCCCAACCTTATAGGGTTTTAAAATCAATATAATTACACCACCTGCAAAGTTTGACAAGCTGCCCTGAAGCGCGAGACCAACAGCTAAACCAGCTGCACCGAGTACTGCGATAAAGCTGGTCATTTGAACCCCCAGCATGCTTATCACACTTATTATGAGCATCACTCTGAGGCCAAAGTTGATTATGTCTCGAAGAAAAGGTCTTAACGTAGAATCAAACGATCGCTTTTCCATGTAAGCGTCGGCAGCCTTCACGAATCTTTTTATTACCCATAGACCTACAAACAATGTTATGATTGAGGCAACAATTGATAGTCCTGAGTCGATGACTAACTGAATGTAATACTCCATGTTTTCTGAGATGTTGTTGAATTCGTCTAAAAGTTCCATGTGTTTTTTTTATAGTTGCATAGATAGTGAAAAAATCTGAATCGGTTATTTATTCCGTTCCAATACAAAGTTTAAATAGCGGCTAAGATTGTTTCGCCCTGAACCATCAGGAAATTCGTGAAGAATCCGTGTTGCATTTTCTTTGCATTCCTGTAGCTTTAATTCGGTGTACTCGATTCCGCCGTGCGAACGAACGAGCTCGAGGACGCGTTTTATTCGCTTCTCATCGGTATTGTGGCGTTTAATTGTCGATATGATGAAGCGTCTATTACTGTTACCGCAATGTTTCAATGTGTGAATGATGGGGAGTGTCATTTTGCGTTCTTGGATATCAAGCATACTAGGCTTACCGGTATTATTGTTGAGTTGATAGTCAAATAAATCGTCTTTTATTTGAAATGCCAAACCCATTTGCTCACCAAAATTGGCTAAATTTTGAATATCACTTTCTGAAGCACCTGCACTTGCGGCGCCAACAGCACAACACGACTTTAACAACGATGCAGTCTTCTGGCGAATGATTTCAAAGTAGATGTCTTCTTCGATATCGAGTCGTCTTGCTTTTTCAATCTGTAAAAGTTCACCTTCACTCATTTGCTCCACGGCCTTAGACACCAACTCGAGAAGGTCGTAGTCTTTGTGCTGAACGGCTAAAAGTAAGACTCTTGAAAGCATGAAGTCCCCCACCAAAACAGCAATTTTATTTTTCCATAGTGCATTGATGGAAAAAAAGCCTCTGCGCAAATTGGAGTCATCAACAACGTCGTCGTGTACCAGCGAGGCCGTATGCATTAGTTCAATTAATGCAGCACCTCGATGGGTACGTTCATTTATTTCACCACATAATTTGGCCGATAAAAACACCAAAATAGGTCGCATTTGCTTTCCTTTTCGCTTTACGATGTAACGGGTAATGCGATTGAGAAGAGGCGTTTTGCTTTTTAGGGAATCTCTGAAACCGGTTTCAAACCGTTTCATTTCATCGGCTACGGGAGCCTTAATGTCGTTAAGTGTTGTGCTCATTTGTGTCTTTTAACAACATCAACGGTTGGAAGGTTGCGACTGAAGGTAGCGATACCCAATGAGTCGATCGTATCGAATTCCTATTTCTCTGTGATAAATAAAAATGTGGTAACCATTTTCTGTTTCCCAAAAATTCCCTTCGGTAAAGTCTAAACTCCCGTAAGGTGCTCCACCACCGCTTGAAGGAATAGCAGTAACGTACTGATAGTTGTAATAACCCTGTTTTAAAAGAACTTTTGCTTGATAGGCAAAGCGTTCAGGGTTGTAGGTCATTTTAAATTCTTCTTGGAGTTGAAAATTGCTGAGTTCTCCAAATATGTAAACGTCACCGGGTAGTTTTGTGGGACTTTCTAAAAAGAAGTCTACCAGGGCATAATCAGCACTGAGATGCTCATCTTTTACGTCGAGTCGGCGAACGACATACATACCATTAATATCATCCCAATATACATATGGTGCTCTTGAGCGTATTTGGTCTATGGCTAAGAATACGTTGAAAATAGAGTCGATGTCAATTTTTCTAACGTTTTGAGTAAGTACCATTAAATTTTTGGTGTCAAAAAATCGGTACTCATTTCCCCCGGGAAAACTGTTTCCTTCGTCGCGCTCAAAAATAAGTTGCTCGTTACCTATGAATTGCGGCTTGATATCGCTTATGACTTTGCTCCAATCTTGGTTTTGCATGATGGAGATGTGCATATCGCGTTCAGGGTCAGGGAAAACATACCCGGGGTGATTTACGCGAAAATGTACTTGCTGATGCGTGTCCATGCGGTCGAGTTGTGTGGGGCGTCTAATGAGTCCTTCTATGGTTGTAAAACTTTCGTAGACCATAAAACGACGCGTAAGTACAGGGTAGTCGGCTCCTTTTTCGTAAATAATGAGCAGGTAGTTCCCGCTGATTTTAAATTTCATATCGCGGTTGGGAAGCCGTAAACGGTAGTGGGTGTAGGGAACAAAGGTGTTGAATGAATAATCAAAATCTGACATAAAGTACTCTTGGTAACCATCGATGTAGTCGGCTTTCGTTAAGTTTGATGGCGTCCAATCGGCATTGCAGTGAATAACGGTATAGTGATAGTTAGCGGCACCTTCGTACATGTCGTCGAAGTGAAGCTCCATACCACTGCCACCGAGTCGTATAATGGGAAGGCCTAAGGGGTCTTTGCTGGGGTAAAGACGAACGGTGCGTATACCGTCGTAATAAACCTTGTTTAAAAGTTCAAATTTTTCGGGGTCAAATTCAAATGCATAGCCAAATGAAGAACTTAGAATAAATAGGGCAAAAACAAAGCGCATAATGTGGATATAATATTTTTTGCGAATGGCAAAAGTAAGGCCAAAATACATGCCACCATAGTTTCCACTTTTGTTCTATTTTAGCCATCTCTAACGCAATGCTGTTGGTGGTGCGATGCGCCTAAGTTGATTTTGTTTATTTTTGATGTAATATATTTTTGTAAACATATTTATATGAGATTGTTAGTATTGCTCTTGATGTTGGCCCCCGCCCTCGTTGTAGCACAAAAAAAACAGAAAAAAGAGAAGGAGGAAAAGATTACTTATTTCACCGATAGCAATGTGAAGCGTTCTCGAGTGTCATTAGCTACAGATGGTGCTGGTTACTTTAGTAATCGCAACCGTCTTGGGCAAGGATTTAGTCAAGGAAACACCGGTGACGATGAACCATCTACAACGGGCACCTTTGCGTATAACTTTGGTGGGCACGTCATATTTAGCCTCAACCGATCTTTGGAATTATGGACCGGTGTTGTTTATGCTACCGGTGGATGGACCGATCATCATTTTGATTTTCAAGACATGCGAACAACGATGCGTGCCTCTTTAGAATACATCAATGTGCCCATACAATTTAGCTTCCACAGTGAGATAAGCGAGTTATTAGACTTAGAAGTTCTTCCTATGTTTGAGTTGAATTATTTAACGTCGTACAACGAAGTGGTTTACGAGCATCGTTCTGATGTATTACTTGCCGAAAACAACTTAACCGATGATCCGGATGCTCGCCAACTCAATTATACCATTGGTCTTTCCATTAGTGGTAATTATAAGTTTGCCGATAATTGGTCTTTATACGTTAGACCGTTTTTTCACTACATGCTCAACTCAATAATCGATAATCCGGATCGTCCTAGGGATGTTCTCATTGGCGCAGGCCTTGGCGTCGGTTTACGTTACAAGTTTGATTAATTTTTATACATAAAACACGTTAACAACTATGAATAATCGACCACAAACTCTTGGAGAGTTTATCATCGATCATCAACGCGATTTCGACTATGCTTCCGGTGAATTGTCACAGCTTTTAAGTAGTATACGTTTGGCTTCAAAGATTGTAACGCGAGAGATTAGAAAAGCGGGACTTACCGATATATTGGGTGCATCCGGCATTGAAAACGTGCAGGGCGAAACGCAAATGAAGCTCGATGATGAGGCCAACGATATTTTTTTGAAAGCGCTTAAAAACAGAGGAATCGTATGCGGTGTAGCTTCCGAAGAATTGGATGATTTCATCGTGTTTGACGAAGAGAAACATTCAGACAGTAAATACGTGGTTTTGATGGATCCCTTGGATGGCTCGTCCAACATCGATGTTAATGTATCTGTGGGTACTATATTCAGTATTTATCGACGTATTACACCTGCAGGACAGCCGGCTAAACTAGAAGATTTTCTACAGCCGGGCAAGAACCAGGTCGCTGCCGGATACGTTGTTTACGGGTCTTCCACCATGCTGGTTTACACTACGGGTAAAGGCGTTAATGGTTTTACTTTAGAGCCGTCACTTGGAACGTTCCAGCTGAGTCACCCCAACATGCAAATGCCGGCAGACGGAAAAATATATTCTGTAAATACCGGTAATTATTTGAAGTTTCCTCAAGGAGTTAAAGATTATATCGACTATTGTCAAGATGTAGATGCCGAAACAAACCGTCCTTATACTGGGAGATATATTGGCTCTTTAGTAAGTGATTTTCATCGCAATCTATTGAAGGGTGGGATCTATTTCTATCCACAGGGAACCAACGCCCCAAAAGGAAAGTTGAGGTTGCTATACGAATGTAATCCTTTGGCATTTTTGGCAGAGCAGGCCGGTGGGATAGCAACGGATGGTAAACATCGCATTCTCGACTTAGAACCCACGGAGCTTCATCAGAGAGTACCCTTTTTTGTTGGGTCTAAAAACATGGTAGAAAAGGCTATGAGCTACGTTACTGAGTAGAATTTGATATGCAAAGATGACGTGCATAACAAATATAAAAATATACCATCCTATATATGGGTTGGTGTTTTTTTGATTTGATTATCTAAAAAAGGGTCAGCCAATTGGTTGACCCTTTTTGGTGTAAGATGTAGTAGCCCCGCCAGGAATCGAACCTGGATCCTAGGTTCCGGAGACCTATATACTATCCATTGTACTACGGGGCCGTAATGTTTCTCAGAGTTGTAGCAAGCGTTACGGCTCTGATATGCATTTCGCAAAAAGATAATAAGCAGTTACTATTTGGTGCAAAAATGCGTTGATAACAAAACGCGGCAAAGATAGCCTTTGAATGATTACTCTAGAAAATAATTCCCAACCCAAACTCAACCATACTGGGCTGAAGGTTGGATATTTCATAGAGTGATTCGTTTATACGGTGAGTATAATTTGCTTTAATGGCTATGTTTTTTGCTGGTCGGTAATTAACACCAAAAACAAGATTAGTTACGTTGGTTTCATTAAGCTCACTTGGCAATGATGAGCTTACTGGGCTTCTGCGATCTAAAGGGATAAAGCCTACAGCACCGTGCGTATTTAAGCGTTCGTAACGAAAAAATAGCGGTAACTTGTGGTCGGTGTCTTTACCTAGTATGGGGAGAATGTCCCAGCGAACTTCAGCGTATCCGCCATACGTTTCGCTTCCCAAAACAGGGGTTTGTTGTCCCATTTGCATGAACCTTAACTGTTGGACCATGGCAATATCCTCGGTGCCATTCAGCCAGCCATACATGCCAAGTCCAAAAAGCGACACATTTCCAATTGTGTAATCTATATAGGTGGTAGCCATTCCTACTGTAGCATCTATGCGATCACCGGTTTGAGGATTCACTTGTCCGCGATTGGCAGATCCGTAGTAACCCGCTGCAGCAACTTCTAAATCTTTGATGTCGTGATAGGCTAGCTTGAGAAAACCTGCCAAATCACGTGGGTTTTCCCACCAATGATAGCGAGCAGGTCTGATCCAAGCGCCTTCGGAAAACTCCGTAGCGTCTAAGCCTTTTACAAGTCCTATGTTATACTCAGTACCAAATAATTTCCCGTAGGCCATAACTCCAGGTTCAAGCCATTGGGTGGGTATGAGTATGCGTTCAACTTCTGGTCTGTTCACTGTGAAGAAAGCGGTTGGTTCTTCCATTACGTTTACATAACCGAGAGGCATAGGGAAGTTACCAAACCTGAAACTCAGCTCGCTTTTCCATAAGTAATCGATCATTAATTCTAAATTGAATTCATAATCAGAAGCTCTTAAACCATCGTGGAGAAACTCAGCTTGCAATTCACTATTGAAAATCCAGCGGTCTGTAATTTTATAACCGAAATAAAGCCCTAATCGATACAATCCTGTGTACCCAAGCTCTAAGTCTTGGTCCACAACCTCTGGGTCTGTATCACCTAGGTAATTGACGTTATTTAACTCTAAAAAACCACTAATGGAGTATCGCCGATCAGCAGAGTAAATCTTTGAAGCAGCATTTGCAAGACCAGGCTGTTTGATGTATTTCAATTTCTCCACTACAGGAAGATCATCTTGAACCCGCTCAGTTGTGTCGGGTTCTTGGATGTCTTGTAACGGCATTAATTGATCTAGGGGCTGCTGAGCATGACCGAACGAAATCGCAAAGATGAAGAGTAGGGTCAAAACTGTGTTTTGCATGGAGGGGTGTTGATTATTGAGTTGGCAAAAGTAATGGTTTTACATTCTAAAAAGCCAAGTGAGCATTAAAACAACATTAGAAAGTTGGTTCGTAGCTCGGTCGGTTTTTTCGCAGCCATACATATCAATTAATGAGCCATGTCTTGGCGTTTTGACCAATAATACTGTTAAAAAAAGAAGTCTTTTTTATGCTTAAATCAAATCCGTAAGCATTTGGCATCCCATCGGTTGAGCGCTTATAAATCCCTCTCCGGCATCAGTGTAAATTAATCGACCCATATCCTGTGAACGGTACCTTATGCTATCAATAAAATTCTTACTGGATATGGCCGTTTCGGGTTCATCGCTGTCTGGATTGTAAAATTGCGAAGCATAAGCGTTAACGGAAGATATTTTGGTATCTAAATGTCCAGTAATATCCATGATGATATCCGGCTTTATATTCCAAAACTGTATGTAGTGAAAGATGGTTTTAGGTCGATGTGCTTCTTGTACATTGCCATCCATTGTTGTTTGAATCTGCCTTAGTCCTGATTTAAACGCAGCGTCTATGCACAATTGTGCAGCATGCGGATGATCGGGATGTCTATCTGTGGGGGCATTTATAAGTAATAGACTGGGACGAAAATGGCGTATCCACCCAATTACGATACGCTGCATGTCTTCACTATTTTGAATGCCTCCATCGGGAAGATTAGCCTGTTCACGTTGCGTAATACCCAGGATTTTTGATGCTTCTTGAGCTTCTTGAGCTCTTTGCTCAGGGGTGCCTCTCGTGCCAAGTTCCCCTTTTGTTAAATCCAATATGGCACACGTTTTACCTTCCGATATAAATTTGGCCAAGGCTCCACCACACCCCAACTCCACGTCATCGGGGTGGGCGCCAATGGCGAGTACATCTACGTTATTCATTAAACTAACTTTGGTTATTTTCCTTGTGCAAAGGAAATGATTTCTTCTGAAACCGGGGATACGGAAGATGGGTAGTCACCAACCAGCTTACCGTTTTCATCAATCAGGAATTTGTGGAAGTTCCACTTTACTTTGAAATCATCAACTCCGTTTAAATCGCCTTGAGTAAGCCACTGATATAAAGGGTGTATGTTTTTCCCTTTTACGCTTATTTTACTCATAAGCGGAAAAGTAACACCAAAGTTTTTTTCGCAAAATGCTTTAATTTCATCTTCACCGCCGGGCTCCTGTCCCATAAAATCATTGGAAGGGAAACCAATTACGGTGAATGTTTCACCACCAAAGGTTTCGTAGAGTTCTTGCAACGGCTTGTATTGTTTGGTGTAACCACATTTTGAGGCGACATTGACTACCAGTACCCGCTTGCCTTTTAATTGGCTCATATCAAATGTGTTGCCGTCAATGTCTTTGACTTCAGCGTCGTAAAAAGAAGATATGCTGTTGTTCATTGCGTATTGTGTGTTGGTTGTATGTGTGTTGGTCTCACTGCATGATGAGAAAAAGAAAGCAGCAAAAATCATTATTGTTAAATGTTTCATGGTGTTGTGTTTTGGAGTTTAACACGCTCTTAAAACAATTGTTTTATCGTTTAAAAAATTAAACGTGGCCATTGTATCCTACCTTTGTGGCGTGAATTGGAAACGAATACGAGCATTGATTAAAAAGGATGTATTATTGGAGTGGCGTCAGCCGTTTCAAAGTTTATCAATGGTTTTATATTTGGTTTCAACGGTCTATATCATATATCTCATTTTTAACGCCATTATTCGACCGGAAGTGTGGGTAGCGCTTTTCTGGATCAGCTATTTATTTGGTGCGATGATCATCTCTTCAAAGAGTTTTCAGCGCGAAAGCGGTGGACGGTATTTTTACTTCTATACCCTCTGCACACCTGCGGAGCTAATGATGGCAAAGTTGCTATTTAACGCTGTATTATTTGCCTTGCTGGCATTGTTAAACTGGGGATTGTTCAGTTTATTTTTGGGAAATGCCATTGAAAACAACGACGTTTTCCTGCTGCTCTGCGTTATGGGTGGCTTTAGCTTTTCGGCGGTGTTGACGTTAATTAACGGTATTTCGGTAAAAGTAAAAAATCACCCGGCATTATCTGCTATTTTGGGATTTCCATTGATGCTGCCCATCATTTTGGTGTTGTTGGCGGGGTCTGCTCGAGCCATGGTAGGGGAGGTCTTCTCGGAAACACAGCCATATATAATAGCGCTAGGCGGCCTTACGTTTACCAGTGGCTTATTGAGTGTTATGTTGTTTCCTTTTCTATGGCGCGAGTAACATGTTTATGGCAGTGTGAGCGAGCTCCGAGAGGCGTTTTATTATTTAACGAAGGTTTAGGGCAAGCAGCTCTCAGAGCGTTCGACGTTTATTACACCGAATACATGGTAATTCCGTCTTCATGATACCACGTCAACATACAGTCGTACATTTTCTTTGCGTTGAACAACCAGGTAGTGGCCATTCCCAGCTGGTGTTGTTTAGCAACTTCTGCTTTCTGAAATAAGGGGAGGAGGTCATCGCATCGTCTTATCTTAGATACTTCCGGGTTGTGCACGTAAATGTCCCAATGATGATTTTTTCCATCAGGGGCGATGACGTTGGTCGCGAATGACTCATTGTAGTATACCGGTAGTGGAAAGTCGGAAACCGCATCTTCTAGTAAATGGAGTGATGTACCGGCATTGATGAGGGTAACACCTATGTACAATATTTTGCCATTACGCTGTGCCACACGGGCAAAGGGAGACTCGCCGTCATAGGGTGTTGGTTTATACGCATGCCCGCTGACAAACCAATCGCTCTCCGGACCGTAAGCGCATACGGGTTCCGTAGGACTCCAACTCCGCACAACGCCTTTTTGCTGCCGAAAGTATTCGGTTACAGCCCCCATTTTAGACGGGGTGGATGAAACATCAAATGCATCAAGTGTGCGAATGTAGTCGAGTTGCATGGCGGGATTTGGGGAAGATGGCATAAGAATGTGGCCAGAGTCACCAACGACCTCTAAAAGTGCGTCTACAAGCGTTTTAGGTCCGTCTACCAATGGTCCTATTTTACTCATTGCCGTATGAACCAAGAGTACATCCCCTTTTACAATACCCATTTCCTCGAGCTGAGATGTCAATTGCGATTGATTGATGGTGTGCCCCAGGTCTCGCATACGCTGCAGTTCGAGGTTTCGGCGTCTCTTTTTATATCTTCGAAACGCTTCAAGAGCTGCATTTGGTGTTATTGAGCGAATCCAATCACGCATCATAAGGCTCTGGGAAATTATGGTGTGACATGAGCGCGTCGACTAAGTATTTAACGGCCCAATTTGGACAACGGAAGGGTTCGTATTTCCCCCAAAACGGAAACGAACCCGTAAGTGCTCCTTTGAGGTTGACGTTGGTTGTGTTGGTCCACTGCATATGCAAAAGAAGAGAACACATTTGGTCAATCGTTTTTGTCCACAATTCATTTTCGGGCTGAATGGCCATGAGTCTGCTCCAAGCCACAACCATCTGCGCACAACCGGTGGTGATAACGGCTTCCGAGCCGTGCCATTTTTTATCAAACCTACCGGGTAATCTTTGATGTTCGAGAAAGCGATTTGCCAATACCTCTGCAGCACGAGCTCCCGATGCAAGAGCATCGCTATTGCCTGTGCGTTCGGCGTATTCCAATAACCCATCGATGGTGTACGCAATGGTATGGAGAATGGGGCGGTTGTTGTGTTTTTCAGTGTTGTCGGCATCGGGGAACCACCCGTTAGACAATTGCTTGTCTACTACCCAATGTATGTGTTCTTCAGCAGCCTGAAGCGCGTCACTGTTGCCGCGTATTTGTGCCCATTGTGTAAGAGGCGCTACCACATACGTGTCGTAAACCCTTGCTTTACCTAAATAATTGTGCTTTGCCCATACACCAGGAGGTTCTTGAACAGAAACAATCCAGTTCATGGCGTTATCTAAGGCTTGGGCCAACTTGTCGCTGGGCTGTTTTTTCCATAAGTGAATGAGGCCGCGCATCACTTGAGCAGTATTAAAAACAACGGACGGCTTTTCTGAGTCGATGTAGCCACTCTGCCAGCCTCCATCAGCATGCTGAATGTTGAGTAGCCATTCTGCACAATGGTTTATGCTTCGTTCCACGTCCTTAGAGGGTGAATGCGATTGCCAGTGGAGAAGCGTATCGAGAATGTAGCCACTGGTTTCAGGGTAGGAGGCACCAAACCCCTTTCCAATGTCTAAGGTAGGAAAACCACCGTCCGGCGATTGTGATTGGGCATATAGCAACCACTCAACGGCACGTCGAGCACCGGTATAGAGCGATTCCGGAGTCGCTTTTTCCGGCTTTTGTCTCAGCCGCTGGCGTTCTTCTTTTAGCATTTTTGTAGCCCCCGGTGTACGGATAAATGCCGTTGCTCGGGAGGCGTAATAGGTAAGGGTTCTCATGGTCTGAATTTTACTTTGCGAAGGTAAGCTGTTTGGCATTGTTATCACCTTTTTCACCGCTTATATTTGCAACATGATAAACGTTTCTCCATTTCGAGGCATTCGTCCTACGCGCGACAAAGTTCACTTGGTTGCATCGCGCTCTTACGTTACGTACGCCAAACGCAACTTAACCCAAAAGTTGGCGACCAATCCATTTTCCTTCTTGCATATCATCCATCCGGAGGGGAGTGAAAAATTAAAGGGTAAGAAAAAATTTAAACAGGTAAAACGAGCGTTTGATGCCTTTATCCAGTCTGGGGTGTTCAAACAAGACGAGCAAGATGCGTATTACCTATACGAGCAGACGCAAGGTGATACCGTATACCGCGGTTGGATTGCGGGTGTTTCCTCCCACGATTATCGCGAAGGAAAAATAAAAGTACACGAAAACACTCTTACCAAACGCGAGGAGATGTTCAGAGAGTATTTAGAAGAAACGGGATTTCACGCAGAGCCTGTTTTGCTTGCTCACCGCGATGATGTTTACCTTAATGATTTGGCAAACAATATAGCTCGCGAACGCGCGGAATACGAATTTACATCTGCCGATAGAATCATGCATAAACTCTGGGTAGTGAGTGGAGGAACCAATTTGCAATACATCACCGATATGTTTGCAAAGCACGATATCTTATACATTGCAGATGGACACCATCGGTCAGCTTCCAGCGCTTTGTTGGCTAGAGGTAAGGCAAAAAACCATCCGGCTTCTTGGTGTATGGCTTTTCTTTTGCCGTACTCACAATTGAGTAGTAAACCGTTCTACCGCTTGCTAAAGCATCCATCCATTACCAATATCGCCGACTTTGCACGGATTCTCGATGCAGCTGATTTACCGTACTCGCCTGTCGGTAATCCTCAGGACTGGAGCGGGTTTGATAGCGTATTGGCATTTGATATCAACGGAAATGCTCTAGACATTAGGTGGCCAGATCAACCTGACAGACTCCTTGAGCGCCTGCCAACAACCCAACTTTTTCGCCATGTATTGAAGCCTATTGGGGGCATAGTAGACGATCGAAACGACAAGCGCTTGGCCTATGAACCTGCTACGTTTACAATTACCGAAATGACTAAATGGATGAAACAAAAACGCTTCCAAATTGGTTTTCTTCCTCCTGCCATTCCTTTTGAAACGGTAATGAAAATTGCGGATAATGGTCAAACAATGCCCCCAAAAAGCACCTACATTGAACCCAAACTGCGCAGTGGTTTAGTGGTGTATCCGCTGAATGACTAATGATGACTGTGTATAAAGGCAAACTACTGCGTTATGCACACCCATCTCCCCAGTCTTTACCAATTTTAATAATGATTGTCATCGAAAGAAATTTGGGTAAAGACCTTAACTTCGAACATGTAAGCTCATGTACTTGAACCTAATGAAAAAATATTAAATACGCTTAAAGGATGACTGCAATTGCCAATCAAATTAATGCATTACAAGAAGAACTGCCGCGTGGCGTAACCATTGTAGCGGTAACCAAATACAGTGACGTTAGTGATATACAAAAAGCCTATGATGCAGGTATGCGTGACTTTGGCGAAAATCGCGTTCAGGACTTAGAGGAAAAGCGGGTCAAACTTCCGGACGATATTCGCTGGCATATGATAGGTCACGTTCAAACCAATAAAATCAAATACTTCACAAACTACATTTACATGGTTCAGGGGGTTGATCGTTGTAAGGTGCTAAAAGAACTCAATAAGCAAGCTGCAAAAGATGATGTTGTTGTGCGTTGTACGTTACAGGTTCACATCGCCAAAGAAGACAGTAAGTTTGGGTTGAATGAATCTGAGTGTATGTCGCTTTGTAAGGAAATTGACAACGGTGTTTTTCCCAACGTTGAGTGTGTCGGGTTGATGGGTATGGCAACCAACACAAATGATCATTCTGTTGTGAAAAGAGAATTCGAGGGGCTCAAAACATTGTTTGATGATGTCGCCGCAAAGTATCCGCATTGGAAATGGGACACATTGAGCATGGGAATGAGTGGAGATTACAAAATTGCAGTCGAGTGTGGGAGTACTATGGTTCGTGTAGGGTCAAAAATTTTTAAACCGCAATCATAGTCAATTTTTTTAAAATCATATCAAAATCTTATATCGTATAAGTTGGTGTTGATTTGTCGTGCTCAACCCGTGTGTTTGCCGTAATTTTGCGCAAATTATTTCAGAGATGGTTTTACGTCGTGATTGGTGGAAAATACTGGGTGTTTTGCTCGTAGGCTATACCATTGTTGCCGGTTTAGTAGGTCAGGTTCCGCGCCTGCCCATTCTCAACGAAAGCATACGCAACCTCTACTTTCACGTTACCATGTGGTTTGTTATGCTTTTCCTCTTTACCATTTCGGTGGTGTCGAGTGTGGCTTATTTAACAAATGAAAAACAAATTTGGGATATTCGTGCGGAATTGGCCGTGAAAGTTGGAATGGTTACCGCTTCACTAGGCATTCTTACAGGGATGATTTGGGCAAATTACACTTGGGGAAAACCGTGGGTGAACGATCCAAAACTCAACGGAGCAGCGGTCAGTTTTTTAGGGTATGCGGCTTACCTGATTTTAAGACAATCGATGGAGGATGCTGAGAAGAAAGCACGCATAGCTGCAGTCTACAACATTTTTGCATTTGTAATGATGATTGTGTTCATACAAATTTTACCAAGATTGACCGATAGCCTACACCCAGGAAGCGGTGGTAACCCAGCTTTCAGTTCGTACGACTTAGATCAAAATATGCGCATCGTATTTTATCCTGCCGTAATCGGTTGGTTCATTTTAGGGTACTGGTTCATGTCAATTCAAGTGAGAATGCGCATTTTACAACAAAAATTAAATCAATCGCAATGGAACGATTAAATAAATCTAAATCATCAAACCCTTTGGGAGGATTGTTGTTTGTATTGCTGATGCTGATAAGTCCTTTGTTGCAAGCACAAGATATGGATGTTCCTATGGCAGATGTATTTCGAGCAGAAGGGAAAATTTACGTCGTCGTTGCCGTAATGCTTGTCATATTCTCCGGATTAGTGACGTACTTGATTTATGTAGACCGAAAAGTGTCAAAATTAGAGCGCGAAATGCGCGATAAAGACACACATTAATTTTTGATTATTATGAAAAAAACGCACATCATAGCACTCTTGCTGATATTTGTAACCATAGGTGTTGTTGTTGCAACCTTATCGGATTCCAGTACCTACGAGAATTTTGAATCAGCAAAGCTCAATGCCGGACAAACGTTTACCGTTATTGGTGAATTGGATAAGGATGCCGAGATGATTTACGATGCCCGAAAAGGGTTGTTTACATTTTACGCCATTGATAAAGAGGGCAACACCAGTAAAGTTTTCTATGGAGAGCCGAAGCCACAAGATTTTGAACGCTCGGAAGATATAACCATGAAGGGGTTTGCTACGGATAGTGGTTTCGTTGCCAGTGAAATACTACTCAAATGTCCGTCCAAATACAATGAAGAAAATGCAATGGCTGAGAAGTAGAAAGGCGCAGTTATTTTCGTCAATTGCATTATTGTCTTTTTTTTATCCAAATGATTTTTAGTTGATATGGAATATATAGGGGAGTCCACATGGATTGGTGAAGTAGGACGCTTGCTTGTCGTTGTAGCTCTTGCTTCGTCACTTTTTACGGCATTGATGATGTTTTTGTCACGCGGTAAAGACAAGTCGATGATAAACTGGGGAAAAGGTGCGTTTGTGGTGCATGCAATCAGCATTTTTTCTGTTGTGGGTCTGTTGTTTTACATCCTACTAGGGCATTATTTTGAATATGATTACGCATGGAAGCACACCTCATTGGATTTGGAGCCAAGGTTTGTCTTTTCCGCTTTTTGGGAAGGACAGGAGGGTAGTTTTCTGCTCTGGATGTTTTGGCATTGTGTACTAGGGTTGGTGCTTTTGGTAACGGCAAAGTCCTGGACAGCACCAGTCATTGGGTTTTTAGCCATTGTACAAGGTATACTCACCACAATGATTCTTGGGGTTTACATTTTCGGAACAAAAATAGGAATGAGTCCATTTGTTTTGATACGTGAATTGCCTGAAAATGCGGCACTACCATGGACACAACTTCCGGACTACCTCCAACAAATCGAAGCCTTTTCAGATGGTACCGGACTCAACCCGCTTTTGCAGAATTATTGGATGACCATTCACCCGCCAACCTTGTTCCTCGGTTTTGCCAGCGTTGTTGTTCCCTTTCTGTTTGCCATGTCGGGTTTATTGCGCAAGGATCACAAATCGTGGTTAAAGCCAGCACTTCCTTGGACGTTTTTCAGTATTTCAATATTGGGAACCGGAATTTTAATGGGCGGTGCATGGGCTTATGAAGCTTTGAGTTTTGGTGGGTTTTGGGCTTGGGATCCGGTTGAAAATGCATCCCTTGTTCCTTGGCTCATACTTGTAGGTGCAGGTCACATTATTCTCATTGAGCGCAATAGAGGCGGTGCTGCTCATTCCATGTACATTTTCATCATACTGGCATTTTTCTTTATTCTTTACTCAACATTCCTTACGCGAAGTGGCGTTTTGGGAGATACGTCTGTCCACTCTTTTGTTGACTTAGGTTTAAATGGTCAGCTTTTGGTGTTGTTGTTTACGTTTGTTGCGTTGCCATTGGCACTGTATTTATACAGCTATAAATCCATACCTAAAAGTGACGGAAATGAAGATTTTTGGTCGCGTGAATTTTGGATGTTTGTTGGATCTCTAGTTCTGCTCGTCTCTGCATTTCAAATCATTTTTTCCACCAGCATACCAGTCATTGATAAGTTAGTTGGCCCTGATGGTTTGGTGCCTCTTTTGAGTAAAAAAATGGCGCCACCTACCGACGAAATTGCCCATTACAATGCGTGGCAGATTCCCTTTGCCATTGCCATTGCACTGCTCATGGCTGTGGGGCAATTTTTGTCTTATCGAAAAACAAGACTAAAATGGACGTGGATTCCTCTCGCTCGTTCCTTGGCATTGGCCATGCTTCTGACACTTGCTTTTGGTATAGCCTATGATTTACACAAAAACGTCTTGTATTTCTTGTTGTTATTATCTGGCTGGTATGTTGTCATTGCTAACTTCGACTATTGGTTATTCATCACAAAAGCTAAGTTTCGATTCAGTGGGTCATCGTTGGCTCACGTCGGTTTTGGATTACTTTTGGTTGGCTCTTTAATTAGCAATGGAGCCAAACAATTCATAAGTAAAAGCCCTGTTCATCTATCGGAAAACTTTCCTGCCAACGAGAATCTTTTGGTAGAACTAAATGATACGGTTCAAATGGGAGATTTTTTTGTGACCTTTACCGGAACCGAACAGATTGCACACCGTCGCTATTACTTTATGGATTACCTGAGACGAGATGAAAAGGGGGAATACACGGTAGACTTTTCTCTTGAGCCACATTTGCAAATAAATGAAGAAATGGGTTTGGTAGCTGAACCGAGTACTAAGCATTACTTCCATAAAGATATTTTTACCCACCTTACCTATGCAGCAGATGTTGATAAGCGAGGAGATGATGAAGGCTACGGTGAGGAGATGGAGTTTTTAATGGCAAAGGGTGATACATTTATTGTAAACCGTCATTTCTTAATCCTCGACAGCATCGTTGCAGAGCCTGTTTTTGCTGAAAACGAACGAATACACAAACTAACCGTGGAAGCTGTTTTGCGCCTATTGGCAACCGATGGAACGACCTATACAGTTCGTCCCAGTTACTCCATTGAGCAAGACCAAGATTTCCATCACGAAGAAATCGTTGAGGAGGCAGGTATCAAAATTCGTTTTGATGATGTGAAAGTTGACCAAAATAAACTCCTCATCAAAACGAAAACTAAGGTTGACGATGATGAGGAGTTTGTAGTGCTTAAAGCCATTATTTTTCCTTGGATAAATATCCTGTGGGCTGGCTGTATTTTGATGGGATTGGGAACGCTGATTGCCGTTTACACCCGTGTACGTCGAGAGCGACGGGTTACTTAACGCATCATTCCCTTTAATTGGTCTTTGTCCATTTGCTGATAGCCTTCAGGAATAGTCATGGAAAAATTAGCGTTAGCTTTCTCTTTAACGCTGGTAGCGGTAATTTTCATTTCCATACCACCTGCGATGATGTTAAATTCTAATGGAAAGCCGTTTACACCCATATCAAATTCCTTGCTCGTCGTTTTAGGCATAATCTTGTCTGTAAAGTAAACGGTAAGTTTTCCGTCTTCTGAGTCAATAATCGCTTCTTTACACACATACCCGGCTATTGTCTTAGTATTGCCAGTCTCTTTAATGTTGAGTTTGTCTTTATCGTCAATATTGGTATTGAACAAGTTCATTTCCGATTCATCACCATCCTCAAATGTGGCGTACTTCATCCCCATAGCATTGATGAGTGTGAGAACTCTTTCACCGTTATTGATGGCAGACATTTTCATCATGCCCATGTCAAAATCGTTGCGGAAAAGCTCGTCTTTGAACGATAAGGTCATGGTCATGTTGCTAAACATATCTGCCGGTAAACCTTCGGTCATTTCAGAATCCATTTCAACCGAATATACAATGGTTGCTTCGCTGGATTGGGCTTGGATGGAAATGCCTAGCATGATTGCAAAGGCAGTTAATACATGTTTCATGTTAAAAAAATTAATTGATTGATTTTAGTGTTTGTTTTTATTTCGATGTAAATGTACAAAAACACGTCCAAAAAATGATGAAGACTTATTTTGTGTAACATAAATTCCAATGCATGGGTAAAAGGTGTGTTTATTTAAAAAGCGGCGTTACTGGAGGGAATTACCTGAGGTGCTTACAAAGTATGAGTTATAGCTCTAGTTATTTATATTTCATAGTTGTGAAATCATGTCGTATTTTTGGGTTGTATAATTATCAAACCACTCCAACCCTATGAACACAAATATTGTATTATTTAGCACCATTGTGTTGGCCTTTTGTGCGTGCAGCAGCGATGACAATGCGTTTAGAGAAATAGAGATATCAACCAACGAGTCGATACACGTTACGCACAATAGCATTGTTGTTGAGGGAACAGTTTCCGGTAATCCCATCGACGAGTTGGGCGTTGTTTGTGGTTCGATCCCCAATCCCACAATCGATAACAATGTTGTATTATTAGACAACCCCCAAGAAGGGACGTATGAAGTAGAAATACCCGATTTAGAACGAAACACAACGCATCACATACGTGCATATGCACGTCAAGATGGAGAGGTGTTTTACGGTGATAACTTGGGCGTAACAACATCAAATTTTGTAGCGATACCCCATGGAGACGATTTATTGTACGTTGCGCCAACCGATAATGCGCGAGATGTTGCATGGGGTCCGGCAGTATTTGTTGGTGCTACATCCCAAAGCGATGGAGCTGGTAATACAGCAATCCTCTCTGATGAAGGAAGCCAATTCATCGCCCGTATATGTGCTCAATATACCGGAGGTGGGTTTACAGATTGGTATTTACCTTCCGAAGATGAGATGTTGGCGATTGCTCCATTTTCAAACGAAATAGGCGGGGTGCAAACTCCCGGTTATTGGACCAGTACTGAAGTCTCGGAAAGTCAGGCGCGCGCCATAAACATCAACTCCGGATCTATGAGTAGCGCGCCTAAGACGTCATTGTTAAATTGTAGATGCGTAAGGAAAGAATCAAATAATTAGTAGAGACGCAGCACGCCACGTCTCTACGGAAATAGGTTTACGCTGACGCAATTACACTCGCCAACTGGTCGGCGGGGACTACTCCAGATTGACGCCAAATGATTTTCCCTGCTTTCATAACAACAAGCGTGGGCACACCTTGTACTTGGAAAGATTGTGCGGCTCCCGGGTTTTTATCAACGTCGATTTTTACCACGTGAGCACTGTCGCCAACTTTTTCCTTGAGTTCATCTAAAATGGGCGACATCATTTTACACGGCCCACACCAAGTAGCGAAAAAATCGATCAGAACGGGCTTGTCTCCATTGATGAGATCACCAAATGAAGGCTTTGTTTCAGTTGCCATATTTAGTTGTTTTTGTGGGCGTTGACTTCAAGCCATCCGCCTCCGTTATACACTTCTTTATCGCCTTGTGCATTCATGTAGCTTGTAACTTGTCCGCTTCGATTACCACTAGCGCAACAAAGTATCAGCGGTCTATTAAGTGATTTTACTTCGTCCATGCGGTTAACAAATTCTTGCATTGGTATATTGATGGAGCCGTCAACGTGGCCTCCAGCAAATTCACCTGGTGTGCGAACGTCCACAATGGTCGCTCCTGATTGAATCATTTCTTTAATATTACTCATGAGATTGAGGTTTTGATTGGTTGTTTGATTGTTTTGATTTGAACATGTCGAATACCACCCAGCCCATAAAACCTCCGTAAAGGGTCATGTTAATAGGACTTGACGTTATGGAGCAACTTCCTGAACTGCAACCGATAAAATGGTAGTATAAATAACCACCTATTAAACCGACGATTGCGCCTATAAAGCTAAGTGTGTGTTTTCTAACAAAATCAATCATGGTCTTATTTTCTTTGTGCAAAGTTACCAATGCATTTGATAAATGCTTGGTGATGTGGGTTACATGACCATTTGCCTAATCGTAAGCGACTAAGTGAGTTTATTATTATTCACGAAACCAATATCGTGCTGCATGTAGAATGCATATTGGATTCTGCAAAATGATTGATTTCATTTTTTTACGCTAAAGTGAAATTTTAGCTAAATGACAGTTATTGAGTTACTGTATGTTCATAAGCTCCGGGTAGAATACAGAAAAATTCCGACTCAACGCTTCGTAATGCGTTTCCACCACCGCAATGGCGCGATGCATGTTGTTGGTCAAACTGGCTTTGCGGGAGATGCCAAACAGCGCCTGCTGTAGGCCGTCTAAGGTGCGGTAGTTGTACAGCCAGTTGTCGCGCTCCATGTAGAACAGCAGTCGACGGTGACGGTCGGTTAAAAGATGCTCTTGCTCGTGTGCCAAGCGGTAAAATGAGTCGGCAAATGTGTCTAATTCGCTGTCGGAATACGTTTTCCAATTGGCCGCCAGAAAGTGGTCAAACACAATGTCGAGTACCACCGTGGCGTATTTGTTTTGCGTTGGCCGAAACAGCTCTGCCGATTCTTTGAATATGGGATGAGCGTCGGTGAATTCATCCACGCGCCAGTGAAAGCGCACGCCTTCTACGATGTCTGCGGGAAGATTGTCGAGTTGCTTGCGCTGCATCCCATCGGCCATGAAGCCGCCCAGCATTTTGCCCTCGTCGGGCGATGCCAAGTGGATATGCGCAAGGAA
>SKIJ01000156.1 GCA_007116495.1 Cryomorphaceae bacterium
ATGTCACCGACGTCGATTGTCACGAAGGCGATCCGGTGGAAATCATTGGGCCGCATCAATCACTTGAGGCTCTGGCGCAATCCATGGATACCATTCCTTACGAAGTGCTGACGGGCATTTCGCCGAGAGTACAGAGGGTGTATTATCGGGAGTAAAATAAAGAGCCTTTGTAAGCAAATAAGGTATATATTTGTCTTCATTGTATTACACATACACCAAATAATGAAGCGTCGTTTTAAAAACTTAAACGAAATTATTTGCAGAATGTCTTCAAACAGATTTTCTGCTACACTTTATCATTTTCTATTGTTGGCTTTTGTTTGTTTAAACATAGCTGATTTTAAAATACAAGCGCAAACTTTTGATGTTGATTTTTTCCATACGTTTGATAAATCTGTCGGTCAAGAACAGTCTCATGTAGCCCGTCATTCCATAAACGGCAATTTGGCATTTGCTCATTTTTATCGGGAGGAAATAGATATCGGAATTGACACATCCTTAATACATACAGCAACTAATCCAGACTATAATTATTTGCTTATAAGTCAGTTTGATGCCAATTATAATTTGGATTGGTTGGTGGAGTTTTATTCTACAGATGAGATTTTGGTAAGTGGAGTGACGTATGACGGCAAGGGAAGTGTAGTGGTTTCTGGTAACTTCTATGATAGTCTAAATGTTGGATTATCTACAGATGATTGGCGAGTAACAGCTAACAGCCACTCATGGCTTTCTGGGTTTGTTATCAAATTAGATTCCCAAGGACAGTTGATTTACGCGAAAACCTTTGATGTTACAGGTGGTGTCATTGCGTTTTATGATCCAACGGCCAACGCGTCCGGCGAGGTGTCATTGTCAATGCTTATCATAGGTGATGAGGGATTTTTTCATGGAGACACGGTAAATTATTTGGCTGGAAATACAAGTATATCAACCCAAAATTATGCAACCGTTAGTATTAGTGATTCAGGTGAAGTGAATTGGTTGATTTTTCCGGAAATTGTCCAAAACAGATTTCCGCTTATCAATAAATATTTTCACTCTGCAATAGACAACGACGGCAATGTGTTTTTAACCGGCCAGTTTAATGGCGCGAGCGTTGCTTATACAAACTTTCTTAATGACCCAATAAATATTACCGCAGAGGTGTTTGATGAGGTGTCGTTTGTTTTAAAGCTTGATTCGTCAGGTAAAATGATGTGGTTTAATATATTATTTACAGACAACATAGCTACGTATTTTAAAACCAATGATATTGTCATTTTACCCAATGGAAATCCTTTGTTGCTGAGTACTTTTTATTACAACACGACCACAGTTTTAGATGAAGACAACTTTGCCAATGGATTAGATACGTTGTTTCCGTTTAGACGGCTTCAAGATGTGCGCATAGTAACTGAAATCAATCAAGGTGTGGGAGGTATAGAGCGCGTCACATTTTTTGAAAAATCATCAGCGAGTATAAATGCTACGTTTGCCAATTTCAACAAAAAGTCAGAAAGCATTTCATTGGATGACAAACAGAATATTTTGATTTCAGGTTTATTAGATCACGCTATTGATGTGATTCCCGGTAGAGACAGCTCATTGTTTATGAGTGCAAAAACATCAATAGGACAAGGCGGTGGATTTCAATTCGGGAATGCTATGTTTCTGATAATGATGGATTCTCTTTTTAATCCGATTTTTGGTAGGGCTTTTGGTGAAAATGGAAGAGCGTTTTATGTGAAATCTTTTGCGATTGACGATGATCTAATGCTGTTTGGACATTACAGAGGTGAGCCAAACGTAAACCTTAGAGGTGACACCGCATTTTTATCTCCCCCACCTTCTCAAAATATAACCGATCGATCTTCATTTTTGGTAAAATATGCCTTATGCGACGGTGAAAATGGAATTTATCCTCTAAAAGACACCTCTGTTTGTTACCCAACCACCGTGTTTTTTAATGGATTGGATAGAATTTCGGGGAATCACTCTAAAGTTTATAAAAAAGCATCTGCTTGTGGAGATAGTATCGTTACATTGACGGTGCACAGTTCGGGTTCACTTCTGCCTTACGTTCAATTGCTAAATGACTCCATATTATTTGCTCAAGCATCACGAACGCCAGACTCATGTTATTGGTATCGTTGCATTGATAGTGTTTTGGTGCCTATTCAAACGAATGGTGACTGTGAAATCCCTGCTGATAGCTCAGGGTTTTTTGCCGTTCGTGTTTTTAAAGACGGTTGTGATGCTTTGTCAAACTGCGAATTTTTCAACATTAACACCTACCGAGTGGGCGTTATCGATAAGTTTAGTTTCTCAGTGTATCCCAATCCGGCTTCAAATACTGTGTTTGTAAATTTATCTCAACCTTTAAGTAAAGCAGGGACCATTTCTATATACGATTTAAGCGGTAAGAAAGTACTTGAACAAAACTTTGCAAAGAATCATTTAGAATTGCTTGTGGATACCCAACATTTAATCCCGGGCACATATATCTTAAGAATTAATGCTGGAGAGTTAGGACTTGCACAAAAGAAGTTGCTCATTGTTCAGAATTAGAGTCACTTGTTTGTTCGATTACAAGATAAAATAATTAACAGTCAAGTTGCTGTTTTGTAAAAAACAACGAATTTTTCCACTGTATCGGAAAAATTAATACAAATATTTCCGTTATACTGGAAAATTTCATGGTTTACAAATATTCCGTACCTAACGGCACGGTTGATAAACCATAAATTACCCAAATTTAATTGAAGCTTTAGCTTTACTGGATTAGTAACATCGAACAGTAAATTTGTAAAAAAACCGAAACACCATTACCCGGAAACCACCTCCAC
>SKIJ01000071.1 GCA_007116495.1 Cryomorphaceae bacterium
CGCTTCCATCCCTGGCGCGGGGGTAATTGCAGAATAATTACTCCCCGTATCCCTGCACCCCTGCGCCTTTGAAGCATCAAAATCATTAAAACTTGTATTTTTTGCAAGTTTTAATGATTTGGTGCTATCTTTGTTTTATGGCAAATTTTATCCGTAGAAAGCAATACACCGATAAGCTATTGGCTTACAAAGACAAAGACCTTATAAAAGTGGTAACAGGCTTGCGCAGGTCGGGCAAATCAACACTTTTAGAAATGTTCCGTACAGAGTTACAGAATCAGGGCGTACCACAAAATCAAATGGTATCGCTAAACTTTGAAGAATTTGAATTGCGTAGGTTTTTAAATGATTTAGACGGTCTGTATGCACACATTATCGAACAGTTAGATTTGTCAATGCCATGCTATGTGTTTTTAGACGAGGTACAAAACGTAAATGACTTTGAGCGTTTGGTGGACGGTTTATTTGTAAAACCTAATGTTGATGTTTATATCACAGGTTCAAATGCACATTTGTTAAGCAGTGAATTGGCAACCTTGTTGAGTGGCCGTTATATTGAACTTTCCATTTTACCTTTTTCATTCAAAGAATACTTAACAGCTCGAAACATTGAAACAGGTAAAAAATATCTCAATTATGAACCCTTATTTTTTGATTACGTAAATGAAACATCCTTGCCCAAAGGTGTAGCGTTGAGAGAAAGTGGTTTTGATAAAATTTACGAATACTTAGAAGTCATTCGCAACACCATCATTGAAAAAGACATTACACAACGTCACCAAATTAATGATAAACGTGCGTTTGATAACATTACAAAATTTGTGGCATCCAGCATAGGCAGCCCACTTTCCCCAGGCAACATTTCAAAAACGTTGAAACAAGACGGTCAATCCACACACAACACTACCGTAGAAAAATACCTGGAATGCTTAGTAACAAGTTTTGTTTTTTACAAAGTAAACCGCTTTGACCTAAAAGGCAGAAAACAATTAGCAACCCAAGAAAAATATTATTTGGTTGATCCGGGACTTTTGAACGTATTAGTAGGTAAAGAACGAACAACAGATAGGGGGCATCTTTTAGAAAACGTTGTTTATTTGGAGCTCTTACGAAGAGGTTATAAAATTTGGACAGGCACAAGTCGTAACAGCGAAGTCGATTTTGTGTGCAAAACCCCAACAGGCGATATTGAATATTATCAAGTGGCTTGGCAAATGAATAATAAAAAAACCATAGAACGTGAATTTAGTGCTTTAGAAAATATCAAAGACAACTACCCCAAATTTTTACTCACCACAGACGGCTTTACACAAGATCGAAAAGGAGTGAAACACTTGAACGTTTTTAGTTGGCTACTTGACATAACAGAATAGCCATCAACCCAAATATTTCAACAAAGACGTTATATCGTCTCCCAAAAAGCCCCTAAGCACCGTAAGTAGTTCAAAGTTTGGTTTATATTTCCGTACTATCCATGCGCGAAAACCAACGAAGATGATGACATCGAGGTTGTAGTATTCAATTTTTCTTTCAATTTTTCTTCCTCCTTCCATTTGAACTGCCGCAAAATTTGCGACACTTGAATCCTTGATAATCTCGCCTTCCAAAAAAACATTATTGATATGCTTTCCAATGGTTTTTACATCTCTGCCAAACAATGTGGCAATTTGATTTCTATTCAACCAAACCGTATCCTCATCAAGTCTTACTTCAATATGTTCAGCTAATTCACCGGATTGATAGAGTATGATTTCGTTTTTCATTGAAAATAAAATTTTACACAAATGTAATACTATTCTGTATTTTTGGCAAATTTTTAAAGAATAATCTTGGTTTTCACAAGAAACATATTCGCGAATTGCAAATCCACGATATCGCAAATTGTGATACACGATAAAGAACGTGATCGTCTTCAACCCAAATTACGCACCTGACGACACGGGAGGTGTCATCAACGACTTTTTACTACCGATATGCCGTACCTAACGGCACGGTTTATAATAATGGATAATGTTCTGTCTTTTTATTACAATTTCTTCGTGCCGTAGGTACGGAATATCGGTAGCAGAGAATACCACCACGCTTCCACCCGTGCCGTTAGGTACGGAATATTGGCTGTAAACTGTTAACATCAGGGGGAGTATGAAGACATTCATTTTTTATCAATATTTCAACCCCAACAGAATGAAATGCAGCATTGAGGAGGATTAATTCAATTATCCTAAAGCTTTTGGAAACCAAATATCATACTGATAAGCTACTCAAATTTTAATGTATTATATTCTTGGATTACTTGCCTCACGATTTCTATCAGATCTTTAAAAACAGGACTTTCATCTGGAATCATATTGGTTTGCATCGTTTTGTAATCATCCGCCCAGACTTTAATAAATTCTACTAGTGGAATAGCATTTAGATGAGGAGGAAATAACGTGTTATAATCTACGCCACGCATAGCGTTAAAGCGTTCTCTATGCTTTATAATAGAAGTGATTAAATCTTGGTTAAGAGCCTTTTTTTTATGCTCGCTGTTGTATATTCTTGTAATATCGTATAAATGCCTACTTAAACGATCTATACGTTTTTTACTTTGATGTTTTTGAAGCTTTTCGTGTAGTAAAAACAATTTTTCTAGTAAGGTGCGTTCCGGATTTACGCAAGGAACAGCAAAAGGCTTGTCTGCAATTGGAAGATTTGGAAATTGCTCACCTACAAAAGATTGTATTTTACACGTCGTAAATGGGTCTTTTAAAGAACGACTGCCTATTTCTACTTTAA
>SKIJ01000090.1 GCA_007116495.1 Cryomorphaceae bacterium
ATTTTGGCGCAGGAGCTTCTTCATCGCCAAAATGCGCCCCAAACCGCGAAGCTCAGCTCCTTGGGCTGGATTCTCAGTCAGCGAAGGGGGGCGTACTTCTACAACACCGTTTTGTCGTCCGACTTTAGCTGGCTATTGTCTCAGTACTACTCGGAACGACCGGATAAGGAAAGCAGTCCATCAATTTTGGTAAATGGTGCAGAACAATCCTTGCCCTTCAGAAAAACATTTGACCCCAATACCCCCATCACAACTTCCATAAAGCCGGGCGGCAAACCGCTATTCGTCAACCATTACAACACCGTATTTGAAGAGTCTCCCGAAAAACGGCACGACCAAATGCGGGTTCACACCGTGTTTAAAGAAAACGATAAACCCCTCGAGGCACTTACCACAGGGCGCATCATCGACATGGACATTCACGTTGAGCTGGATCAATCTGCGGAGTACTTTATGTTGGACGTACCGATACCGGCGGGCTGCACGTACACCGAGCAACAAACGAGAGGAATAGAGACCCACCGCGAAGCGTTCAGAAACAAGTGCGTTTTTTACTTTGAACACCTTCCCAAAGGCAAGCACACCTTTACCGTTTCGTTGGAAGTACGATTTGCCGGAAGCTTTCACGTCAATCCGGTGCGCTTGGGCTCCATGTACTTCAAACAGATTGAAACCTTCAACAACAGTCAGCGATTACAGTCAAACAAGCAGCAATAAGCGTTTGTGACAGACCAGCTATGAACACTTATAGATGAATGGAAAAGAGGTTGCCGTAGGAATGGAAAAAACGCAGCTTTCGGACGTTATAGAGAGTCGCCATGAAGTTTTTTCCATGCATCTATACTGTTCCGCACATCCGTAACAATTTCAATAACGCACTTCTCGGATGAATCGCGTACAGATTGCATGGCAGACATTAAACCCGCTTCATCTTGAACCAGATGATGGACAAATCCAAAGGCGCCAGAGATGTGCTCAATGGACATGCTGCTCGGGCTTTGCTGCCATTCGGCGATGTGGGGCTGCTTGTTTGGCCCGTCAATCAGTTGAAAAATATGCCCACCACCATTGTTGATGACCACCGGGGTACATTGAGGGTGGCCAATCCAAAGAGCGTTGTGGTCGTAAAAGAAACTGACGTCGCCCATAACGCACCAACCGCGTCTCTTCAGCCCAATTGCCTGGCCAACAGAAGCCGACAAACTACCATCTATTCCGGCAGTACCGCGATTGCTGAATACGGGATAATTGCCTCGCGGCGATAGGAGTCCGTAGCGCACCGCAGAACTGTTCCCCAAATGCAGAAACTCATCATCGTGGATGCTCTGCATGCACTGTCGTATGGCCGTAAAATCACTCCAAGGAAACGAACGGCTGCCAATGGCTTCTTGGCGTTCCTTGTCGGCACGATACCAACGCTCGCTGTACGCCGTATCCTGATTTGCGACGTACCGACGCAGCATTGATAAACCTTCAACAGCGCCCGTGTGGAGGTGAACGCGCACTTCTCCAAACGCATTAGGTGCCGATGCGGTATCTTCCACGTGAATGATGGGGCATTCAAAACGGTTTTTAATGGCTTTCGACACCCAGTCGCGCCCAACGGATACCAAAAGATCCGGAGCAAAATCCGCATCGCGGCACCAGCGATCGACGTGCTGCATCGCCAAATCGGCCGAGATATTGGCCGTAGCTTCGGCCGCCACCATCACCCCGGCGGCTTTCCAGTGCGCCAATTCCTCTTGTAAGGCCGCGTTGGGTTCCATCTGTCCTACCAATAAAAGAATGCGCTTTGATTGACCGATGAACGAAATGGCTTCTGAAGGAACAGCAGCAAGTGTTTTTTTCGTGCTTGCGGGGGCGGTAATCGCTGTTCTTTCTACAGCCGATGTTTCGTAGAGCGGTTCTCTCAGAGGTAAGTTGATGTGTATAGGGCCGTCGTTTGCGCAGAACGCAATGTGCTGTAGCAGCGTATCGTCTAAAGAATCGTCGGTAAAGCACACCGACTGTTTTGGGTAATCTCCGAATAAACTGGGCTGCCGTATGGTTTGGCCGCGGCGTTGATCCACCGCATCTGCGGGTCTATCAGCAGTGAGTAAAACGAGTGGTATGCGCATATAGTGGGCTTCCACTACGGCTGGGAGATAATTTGCGGCGGCGGTTCCCGACGTACAGCACACCACAACCGGACGATTTGTAGCTTGTGCCACACCCATTGCGGTGTAGGCAGCCGAGCGCTCATCGGGCTGCAGCGTCACTGCAATTTCAGGGAAGTGCGATAACGCGAGCATGAAGGGTGCATTGCGCGAGCCCGGACTCAGCAACATATGCCTCACCCCTCGCAGGCACAAGGCGTTGAGGACTAAAAATGCGCGCTCAAAGGTTGTCATACCGTATGCATAAGCTGGCGGAGAACGTCTAATTTTTGTTCGGTTTCTTCCCATTCCGTTCCCGGGTTGGAATCGGCAGTGATACCTCCTCCGGCAAAAAGTTGGGCACAATCACTAAACACCCGCATACAGCGAAGGTTGACGTAAAATTCCGCTTTTTGTCCTTCAGACATTCCGATGTAGCCGGCGTAATAGCTCCGGTTGTGGGATTCGTTGGATTCGATAAACGTTCGCGCCACATCGCGGGGGTATCCGCATACTGCCGGTGTCGGATGTAAGCGTCGCGCCGCATCTAAGGGCGTCACCTCGACGGGTAGACGACCATTTAGTTCAGTACAAAGATGCTGTAAGTGGCCCGCTTGTATGGTTTTCGGTTCCGATTCGTTGAGTTCTTGGACGCCAAGGTTACGCAATTCCTCACGTAAAAAGGTAGTTACCCAGGCCTGCTCTTCGCGTTCTTTATCCGTCCAAGCGGTGTGTTTACCCTCATTTGTCCAACGGGTACCGGCCAAACTCATGGTGTGAATGTGTTGTTGGTCTTGTTTGAGCAGCAGCTCCGGGGTTGCCCCCATCCAACATGCACCATTGGCGTTAAACAAATAAACAAAGGCCGTAGGAAATGTGGAACACAGTCGTTTGTAGAAGGCCAGTACGTCAAATGGCTCGGGCAGCTGTACCACCAAACTGCGGGAGAGAACTATCTTCTTAGCACGCGTTTCAGCGATGGTACGTCGCGCATTTTCAACCATCCCAATGTACTCCGACTTTTCAACGATTGCGATGTCAGAAGGAATGGGATCGGTTTTACAAAGCGTCTGCTTAAAATCAGAAGGCAGCGCATCTCGACGATAATAATGCACCGATTTGGCAGCATAATCGCCCCATACTAAATCCGCTTGCGTTTCATCGCAAGGCTCACAAGCGTACATCTTGGGTTCCCGTTGATGTGGCGGTTTGCATGCAAAGAAAGCTCGGGTATTGCTCATCGGTCTTCGAGTACGATGTTTGTAAGTTTACACTGTGAAATCAAACGACCATCCTGATCCGTAATGCGGATGTTCCAAAGGTGGGTTCGTTTTCCGAGGTGAACGGCTTCGGCGCGGGCGGTCACCACACCGCTGCGGAGCGTCTTGAGATGGTTGGCACTGAATTCAAGCCCCAGTACGTTTTGCTGTGCAAACACGTGACTGGCGGCACTGCCCACCGATTCTGCCAAGGCCATGGATGCCCCTCCATGCAAAAAACCGTAGGGTTGATGCACTGTTTCATTGACCGGCATGGTAGCTTCTAAAAAATGCTCACCGGCGCGCGTATACCTAATGCCCAATGTATTCATCAGCGTATTCTCAGTGCGGGCGTTGAGTTCTTTTACAACGTATTCGAAATCCATTTTTTCCATGTCGGCAAAAATAGGTGTTTTATGTCGAAAGTCACCTTTCCTTTAAATAAAAAGCAAGAGCTTTGCCGCATCCATTAATCAAGACATATATCGGCTATGCAAACAAACGTCTGGAAAAAACACACCCGTGAAGAAATCAAGCAACGCGTTTTTGACGCCATCGATCAAAACGTAAACTTCATAGAAAGCGATGTCATCGGTATACCGGGCTCACGCTTAGACCCCCGGGTATTTTACCAAGATGCACCATTTTTAGCCGATGCGCCATTTTTGAACGCTCTCATCCGCAATCCCAATCACATCGGCTGCCACACACTGGGCGACTCCGAGCCCTTTTTTGCCGGCACCCAAGCCATTGAATTGGACACCATTCGAATTTGCGCCGAAGACATTCTCAATGCACAACCGGGTACCGTAGACGGCTACGTGGCATCGGGCGGAACGGAGGCCAACATCCAAGCCGCGTGGATTTACCGCAACTACTTTCAACAGGAAAAAGGCGCACAGAGCAACGACATTGCGGTGATATGCTCGGCAGACAACCACTACTCGGCGGCCAAAGCAGCCAACTTACTGAACCTTCGTTTTGTGCGCATCAACGTAGACGACGACACCCGAAACATTGACCCTCAACACCTGAGCTCCACCCTTTCGCATCTCAAAAACGACGGTGTAAAACACGTCATCGTTATTGCCAATATGATGACCACCATGTTTGGCAGCGTTGACCACCCCGACGACTACACGCCGGCGCTCAAAGCACACGATATGGAATACTTCATTCACGTAGACGGCGCATACGGTGGGTTTGTTTATCCCTTTAATGGCGAAGAGCACGGATTGGACTTTTCGCATCCGGACATATCCTCCGTTACCTTAGATGCCCACAAAATGGTGCAAGCGCCCTACGGCACGGGGGTTTTTCTCATCCGCAAGGGATACATGAAATACGTACGCAACAGCGAAGCATCTTACGTTAAAGGCTTAGACGCCACTCTCATCGGCAGCCGCTCGGGCGCCAATGCCATTGCGATATGGATGATCTTGTCGACCTATGGCAAACAGGGCTGGACAGAAAAAATCCAAACCCTGATTGAACGCGCCAACCGCATTGCGCGTGCATTGACACACCACAACATCCGCTTCTTCCAAGAACGCGGATCAAACATCATCACCATACGCGCTGAAGACATGCCCATTGAATTGATCAATGCCTTTCACCTCGTACCCGACGACCACGACAATCCGCGTTGGGTAAAAATTGTGGTTATGGAGCACGTAACGGACGACAAAGTCAGTCGGTTTATTGAGCGTTTGAGTATGGTGGTAAACACATGAGCTTGGCCGGACTAAATCCGCTCAACCATTTGAATTAAGGAGGAGTGGTTCGTACATTTGTTTTAATAAAACAAATCATGGACAAACGCACACACATCATCGGAACAGGTTCCGTTATACCCGAAATTGTAAAAACTAACCTCGACTTTACCGTTCAAAATTTTTACGACGACAAACAGCAGTGCATTTCGACGAATCCGTTGGAGGTTGTCAAAAAATTTGAAAAAATAACCGGCATTGAAGAAAGGCGTTACGCGCAGGAAGATGTAGAAAGCTCAGACTTAGGTTACGGTGCAGCGGTAAAGGCCATCGAAGATGCCCAAATTGACCCCAACCAACTCAGCCACATCATCGTTGCCCACAACTTTGGGAACGTTCGAAAACACACCATTCAAACCGATATTTTACCTTCCCTTGCATCGCGCATTAGTCACCGTTTAGGCATTACAAACCCTCAATGCATCCCCTACGATTTGTTGTTTGGCTGTCCGGGCTGGGTACAAGGACTCATTCACGCCGACGCCTTTTTTAAATCAGGTTTGGGGAAATATGCGTTAGTAATAGGTACGGAAACCTTGTCACGCGTATTAGATCCCTACGATCGAGACAGCATGATATTCTCTGACGGTGCCGGTGCTTGTGTTTTGGAATACAAAGAATCGGTAAACCAATCGGGCATGGCGGGCAGTGCTACCTTAGCGCATACCGGTGAAGAAGCATACTACCTCGACTTGGGGAAGTCAAATTTTCCCGAATCTGACCCGCGCGTGCGCTACATAAAAATGAAAGGTCGAAAAGTCTACGAATACGCACTCAGCAACGTTCCCCAAGCTATGAAACAATGTTTGGAAAGCTGCGACATCAAGCTCGACGAACTACAAAAAGTGCTGATTCACCAAGCCAATGAAAAATTAGACGAAGCCATCATCAAGGCATTTTACAAATTGTACGACGTACCGCAGATCCCCAAAGACATCATGCCCATGAGCATTCACAAACTGGGAAACAGCAGCGTAGCAACCGTCCCTACCCTACTGGACTTGATTCGCAAAAATCAAATCGAGGGTCACCAAATCAACCCCGGCGACGCCATCCTCATGGCATCTGTGGGGGCCGGAATGAACATCAACGCAATCGGATACCGATTTTAGCAGGTCATATACCGAATGGTAAAACGATGTTGGCTAAAACGTTGAGCTATTGAGGGCAACGCAAGGTTGGATGTTTTAGCGTTCCTGAATACCTTTACGCCTCAACTACGCTTCAATATGCCCGACACGTTTCTCCATCAACTCGCCAAATCGCTGTATCAGCAGTACGGAACTAATCTGCACCGGCAGTTCATCATCATTCCTAACCTCAGACCGGCCATTTTTCTGCGCAAAGCACTGGCAAACATCATCGACAAACCCATCGCTGCTCCCACCATTTACAGCGTGGAAGAGTTTGTTTTCGCATGCGTTGACCGGGAAAAATGCAGCACCACCGAGAGCTTACTGCGGCTCTTTCACAGCGTCAATACGTGCAGTTCCCGCACCTTCAGCATTGAGGAGTTTATGGGCATGGGCGCCACGCTGCTCACCGATTTTTACGAAACCGACCTCTATCTCGCCAATCCGGACGACCTGTTTAACTACCTCAGTGATATCCGCAAAATAGAACAGTGGGCACCCGATCGTCCCGATGCACTCCCCGGCGAATACGCCCGCAAATACCTCGCATTCTACGAAAGCCTGTCGAACGTGTATCACCACTTTCGCGACGCATTGCATGAAGACAAAATTGCCGATCCGGCCCTGGCATTTCGGATGTTTGCCGAGGATGCGCCGACCTACTTGTCGCACTTTTTCAATAATCATCCCGAAAGCAACTTGATCTTTGCCGGATTCAATGCACTCACCGAGGCCGAAGTACGCATCATGCGCACCGCTAAACGAATGAATCGCGCGCAGTTTTTCTGGGACGCCGACGCCTACTACATCAACGACAAGACCCAAGAGGCCGGAGCGTTTTTTCGCAGCATGGACAGTGAATTGCTATCGGACAAAGAACGCAACAACGTACCCATGCGCATTGGTGCAACACCCATTACCATTGATTCCATCGAAACCACCGGCAACGTTCAGCAAATTTTATTTGCCGCCGAAAAAGCCGCCGAATGGGAAAGCGACAAGACCTACGAGCGCGAAAATGTAGCCATTGTACTGGGCGACGAAACGCTCATCAGCGATCTAATACAAGTCCTTCCCAGAGAAGCAAACATCAACCTCACGCTGGGGGTTCCGCTCGATCAACTTCAGGCCGGTCAGCTCGTATATGCCGCCACTCGGCTTTACAAAAACGCCGGTAAAGGAAGTGTACACCACCGCGACCTTCTGCGGGTTTTGCGCCATCCATTTGTGGAAGAGTGGTTGATGGCACAGCAACAACAGCAGGCCGTTAGCTCCCTCATCGATACAATTGGAAAAAAGAATCTCATTTATGTGGGCGCCACACTCCTACGCGAGCATCTTGGAGAAACACTCGCCGGATTTTTCACATCCTATAAGCAGCCCATCGACGCCCTAAAACATACGGAGTGGTTGCTTGTGGAACTCACCACATACTGGGATAAAGCACGTCAATCGCACGAAAACTACGAACGCGAACAAACCTACGCTGCCCTGCACATGATCCGCGAAACCATCACATGGGTGGAGCGGTTTCTACCGGACGTAGCCTTGACAACCCTTGCCGATTTGTGCTGGGAAATGAGTAAAAACGAAACCATTAGTTTTCGCGGCGAACCCGAAAGCGGCATCCAAATCATGGGGATATTGGAAACCCGCTTGCTGCACTTAGACCGCTTTACGATGTTGTCGGTAAATGAAGACGTCATTCCAAAGGGTAAAAGTCAGCCCTCACTCATTCCCAACGATGTTAAACGCCAGTTTGACCTCCCCACCCATACACAGCGCGATGCCATTTTTGCCTACCACGTTTACCACCTTTTTCACGGAGCAAAAAACGCACAACTCGTTCACGCACAAGGCGGCCAAGGAATGGGAAACGCCGGACCTAGTCGATTCCTCTACCAAATGGAATGGGAGTGGACCAACGCCTTTCCCCAAACCGTGCACTTTGACAAAAAACTATACCACTCCCCGCTTAAATCGGAGGGTGAACCAAAAACCTTGGTGGTAGAAAAAACAGCAGAACTGCAAGACCTGCTACAAAAACGCATGGCAACAGATGGCATTTCACCCTCATCTTTGCGCACGTATTTAAGAGATCCTCTCGCCTTCTACCGCGAATATGTACTGGGCATAAGAAACGAAACGGAAGAAGCTGAAGAAGAAGCGAGTTTACCCGCCATTGGAAATGCCGTACACGCTACGCTTGAAGAGGCTTTTACCCCGTTTATCGGCAAACCTTTTCCCGACAAATCCACCTTGGAAAAAATGAAAAAAGCGGCAGCTGCACGCATCGATGATAATCTGCAAAACGAACTGGGTGATGCGCCGCTCAACAGCGGAAAAAACATCCTTGCATTGGCCGCAGCACGCCAAATGGTGGCAATGGCATTTGACTTTGAACGCACAATGGATGTTCCCGACCGCAAAATTGTGGCATTGGAAAATAAAACCGACCCCGAGGAAACCTCCGGAAAAAAACGCTTCGTTCCCCTACCCATTCAAACCAAATACGGCCCCGTACTGCTTTCGGGATTTATCGATCGACTTGAGAAATGGGGCGACGAATATGTATACCTTGACTATAAAACCGGAAGCGTGGGCAATACAAAAAACATAAAATGGCACGACAACCCCATGGATGTTGACCCCGGCAAGCGCGACGACGTATTGGGCAAAGGGATTCAACTGCTGAGCTATGCCCTATTGGCCGGCAATCAAAACAGTGCATTTAGGGCGGCATTGATTGGGCTTAAAAAACAAAGCGACGGATACCGCTGGCTTATTTCCGACAAACCCTTGAAGGCGGAAGAACGCCAAACATTCTCCGAATACCTCTGTGCGTTGATTGAAGAAATCATCACCGGTGAAGGATTTGCTCATATTGAGTGATGATTTTAACCATCTGTAAAACTCCACAACAGTGATAGGCTCGGCGCAAGGCTTACCCTTTATTCTGCAATATGGAATAACGAAATCATTTGCATCCATACCAATAGTTGGTACATTTGTGTCGACCAACAATTAGAATCCTTAAAAAACGTGTCCAAAATATTATGAGCAATTCGTGTCATCACCCCTCTCAACCACAGACCAACAAACAAGAAACGAATGATTTTCAATGGGAAGTTGACCGCTTTGCCGACGTTAGAATCTTGCGTTACCAAATTCCCGATTTTGACAAACTGACCTTAAATCAAAAAAAACTGGTTTACGTTTTAACCCAAGCCGGTTTGGCCGGTCGCGATATCATCTACGACCAAAACCACCGGTACAATCTGCACATTCGTCGCATGCTGGATGGCATTTACAAAAACTATCCCGGCAACAGAGAAGACGAGCAGTGGAAAGCGTTAGAGACCTACATCAAACGCGTGTGGTTTTCCAATGGCGTTCACCATCACTACTCGCACAACAAGTTCACTCCTGACTGTTCAGCAGACTATTTTTCCGAGGTTGCACAAGCCTCTGGTGTAGAAACGGATCAGGCGCTGATAGATTTTATGTTTGACCCCAAAAAAGACGGCAAAAAAGTGTCTAAAGACGGTGGTGTGGATTTGCTACAAGCCTCAGCGGTTAACTTCTACGGTCCGGACGTCACCGAAAGCGAAGCCCTCGACTTCTACCGCAGCATGGCTGGCGACAGCGATCCGCGTCCCATATCCTTCGGCTTAAACAGTCGCTTGGTACGCGATGAAAACGGAGCAATCAAAGAAGAGGTGTGGAAAATAGACGGCATGTATGGCGAGCAAATCAAAAACATCATTCACTGGTTGGAAAAAGCGGTAGACGTCGCGGAAAACAACGCCCAGGCCAATGCCCTAAAACTGCTTATTGACTATTACAAAACCGGCGACCTCCGCACCTGGGACGAATACAACATCGCTTGGTTGAACGCCACCGAAGGCGATGTGGATTACATCAACGGGTTCATTGAAGTGTACAACGACCCCCTTGGATTCAAAGCCAACTACGAAACCATCGTGCAAATCAAAGACTTTGTCGCCTCGAAGCGCATGAACATGATGGCCGAAAACATACAGTGGTTTGAAGACCAATCACCCATTCAAGACGAGTACAAAAAGCCAAACGTCGTGGGCGTCAGCTATAAGGTGGTCAACGTA
>SKIJ01000066.1 GCA_007116495.1 Cryomorphaceae bacterium
CGTATGGTCATTGGCTTTTGCGATTGATCGGACGGCAACCCCCAAAACAAAACGATATAGTATTTTCCTTCCGCTTTGCTGCCATTTAACAACTGCTTTTCCATGTCAATCCGTGCAGCATCCTTAATTTTTCGAAGCATATATTCTCCGTTGTAGGTAGACATTATACCGGCATCAACCAGTTTGTACACCTTTTTAATCTCATTTTTCCAATCCTCAGCTGCAGTTTGCTGAGCATTCGCATTAAAAGACACAGCAAATGCGATGATGACGAGTGTGTGATTGATTATTTTTTTCACCGGTTAGTTATTTTAAATTAGTATTTTACAATTAATTGATTAGCTGCTTTTCTGTAGAAGAGCGCGTTGGCAATCGAACTTTAGAGATGTTTTCTAAATCCACCGTTACGTAATAATCGGGATGAAAGACCTTACGAATGGTTGGTATGATGTTTTTAGCAGAGGGCTGTTCCATGGCAATCTGTTCGGGTGTGTGCCATAAATCTTCGGATATTGCCTCCATTTCCAATCGCTTTACTTTTTGTTCAATCAGGTCAACCGCCATGAGATCTATATCGCGAAGGGCGCGCTTCCGTTGCGCTGCGACGTCAAGGCTATCCAAATACGTCATTGCGCTCTGTGCTTTATCTGCAAAATTGTGATTATTTTGCATTGTTGCAGCGTATTGTTTCATTTGCGACTGAACGGTGGTTTGCTGTTCTGCGTCATTCATTTCGTCAATGATATCGGCAAATGGAGATTGTTCTTTGCGATCTTCGATAGGTGTCATTACGGTTTCCCGCGGTTCGTAATACGGAGACTCTTGGCGTAAAAAAAGTGGCAACGCCATCAGCAAGGCAACAACAGCCGCCGCTGCGTACAGGTATGGCCTACGCGATGGTTGTTGCGATGCTTCCACCTTTTCCCATACCGATGGTGGTGGTGTTATCTCGGCGTTGGATACCCGTTGACGAATGAAATCATCCAAGTGTTTATCGTTCATAATTGAAAATATTTTGTTCAACTTTCTTTTTGAGTATGTTTCGAGCTCGCGAAAGCTGACTTTTGCTCGTCCCTTCTGAGATGTTCAGCATCGTGGCGATTTCTTTGTGCGTGTAGCCTTCAATAGCGTAAAGGTTAAACACCGTTCGAAATCCAACCGGCAATTCGGCAATAAACTGCAGCAATTGCTGCTCATCCGATCCGTCATCGTCCAAAATGGCATTGTTTATATCGTGGGTTTCACTTACCTGTTCAAAAAATGTATTCTTCCCTCTCAGCATCATCAGGCATTCGTTGACGGCAATACGGGTCATCCAAGTGGACAACGAACTATCGCCCCGAAATTTGGAAAGTGATCGAAATATCTTTACCCATGCATTAGCCAATGCATCTTCAGCATCTTCGCGCTGAAGGTAACGCAAACAGACGGCAAATAATCGTCCGGCGTACCGTTCATATAGCTGGCGCTGCGCCAACCGATTACCGGAGTTACACTTTGCTATCAGTTTTTGATCGTCCATTCAACTTGTATTGACCGTACAAAAATACCCATTATTGCAGTTGCTTTGTTGTTTGATGCACGGGGGTGGAAAATGGTTGCATGGAAATGAATAAAAATTGAAATTTGCTCCCTCTGTCTTACCTTCGTCCATCGATAAAAATAGAAGTCAATGACCGAAAAAGATACCAACAAGCTCTTTCTACTCGATGCTTACGCACTGATATTCCGCTCGTATTTTGCCTTTGCCCGAAACCCTAGGGTGACGTCTAAAGGGTTGGATACCTCCGCCATTTTTGGGTTTACCACTACGCTCATGGATTTAATGAAGCGAGAAAAGCCCTCACATTTGGCTGTTGTATTTGATGTTGAAGGTCCTACATCTCGTCACGAAACATTCCCGGAATACAAGGCCAACCGCGATGAAACACCCGAAGGCATTAAAGTGGCCATTCCCTATATCAAAACACTACTTGAGGCGATGAATATCCCTATCGTTTTTTCGGCGGGATACGAGGCTGATGACGTTATTGGAACGCTTGCACACCAGGCTTCGGACGAGGGGTTTACGGTGTATATGATGACGCCCGACAAAGACTTTGGGCAGCTGATTCGTCCGGATAAGGTTTATATGTACAAACCCGCACGCGGCGGCGGATCACCGGAGGTTTTAGGAGTGAAAGAGGTTTGCGAAAAGTGGAACATCCAGCGGGTAGACCAGGTAATCGACATGCTCGGTTTAATGGGTGATGCCGTAGATAACATACCGGGTATCCCCGGTGTTGGTGAAAAGACCGCCGCAAAACTTCTGGGACAGTTTGATACCCTTGAGGCGGTATTGGAGCACTCAGACGAGATAAAAGGCAAGCTCGGCGAAAAAGTACGGGCCAATAAAGAACAAGCCATCCTCTCCAAGCAATTGGCGACCATCCTTACCGATGCTCCCGTTGCGTTCGACCCTACCGATTTTCATCTCGATGAACCGGATATGGACAAGGTGAAAGATCTCTTCGAAGAGCTGGAATTCCGCACCTTGTGGAAGCGATTTGGCGAAACATTTTTGCAGGGTGAACAAAGCCCTACCTCCTCTTCTACGGCTGCCGTTCCCGATTTATTTTCACAGCTCGACGACCAAAATAAGCAAGAACCAACCGATATAAAATCACGGGATCACGTCTATCAATGCATAGACGATGAAACCGGAATTACTGAGCTAACGAAGGTACTCTGTAATCAATCTTCCGTGTGTTTTGACACCGAAACAACCTCACTGGTAACCATCGACGCAAAACTGGTTGGCATTGCCTTCAGCTACGCAGCCGGGAAAGCATACTACGTTCCCTTCCGCGGAAGCGAAGACGACAAACGCAAACGTTTGGAGCTTCTGCGTCCGTTTTTTAACAATACAGAGGTTGAAAAAATTGCTCACAATCTAAAGTACGATATGGCTGTACTTAAAAACTACGACATGCGGGTTTCGGGTCCGTTTTTCGACACCATGATTGCCCATTACGTGTATCGTCCGGATGGCCGTCACAGTATGGACATTGTTGCGCAAGACCTACTCAACTACACACCAAAATCCATCGAATCTTTGATCGGTAAAAAGGGAAAAAAACAAGGCAGTATGGAGGATGTTCCGATGGAAGATCTTGTGGAGTACGCGGGTGAAGATGCCGATGTGACGTACCAACTGAGTGTTGTACTCAAAAAACTGCTCAAAGAACATGAGCTGGAACGGGTTTTCAATGAGGTTGATATGCCGCTGGTAGAAGTCCTCTGTGACATGGAGCGCAATGGCGTACACATCGATGTGGATGCATTGAGTGAATTATCCGGTCTTTTAGAAAAGAGCATATCGGAAACGGAAGGGCGCATCAAAGACATTGCCGATGAAGAATTCAACGTTGCCAGTCCGGCACAACTGGGTGTGGTTCTATTCGAAAAACTAAAACTCTCAAAAAAACCCAAGAAAACAAAGACCGGACAATACTCAACCTCGGAAGACATTCTACAAGAACTAGCTGCCGAGCACGAGATTGCGCAATGTGTACTCGACTTTCGACAGTTGAGTAAACTGAAATCTACCTACGTCGATGCCTTACCAAAACTCATCAATCCGAGAACCAACCGAATACATACGTCATTTAATCAAGCGGTAACTGCTACCGGGCGACTGAGCAGTACCAATCCCAACCTGCAGAACATACCCATTCGCACCGAAAAAGGGCGTTTGGTTCGCAAAGCGTTTGTTGCCAGTTCTGCCGATTCAGTCATTTTAGCAGCCGATTACTCCCAGATTGAACTAAGACTTATGGCCGCTATGAGTGGCGACGAAACAATGCGCCGCGCCTTTAACGAGGGACAAGACATTCACGCCACCACTGCCGCAAGCATTTTCCAAACAGAGTTGGATAAAGTAACCCGTGAACAGAGGAGTCAGGCTAAAACCGTCAATTTTGGGATCATCTACGGCGTTTCAGCGTTTGGATTGAGTCAGCAAACCAACCTCAGTCGCAGCGAATCCGCCGAATTGATCAAATCTTACTTCCAAACATATCCCGGCATACGCGCCTATATGAACAAGCAAGTGGAGTTGGTGCGCGAACAAGGGTATGTAACCACCTTACTTGGCCGCAAGCGTCACCTTGCCGACATCAACTCGCGCAACCCGGTTGTACGGGGTCACGCGGAACGCAATGCCGTCAACACGCCCATCCAGGGTAGTGCCGCCGACATCATAAAACTAGCCATGGCAAACGTTCACCGAGAAATGAACGAGAAAAAGATGCGCAGTCGGTTTATTTTACAGGTCCACGATGAACTGGTTTTCGAGGCGCATAAGCCCGAACTTGATGACCTCAAGGAACTGCTCAAGCGCAACATGGAAAATGCTTACGATGCCGGGGTGCCGTTGGATGTGGATATGGGGGTTGGAACGAGTTGGCTTGAGGCGCATTAACAGCAATGCGTAGCTGTTTGCAAAGTCCAATAGCTGTGGCATAATGTTTACAATACCAACCCCTTACGCAAGGCGTTATAAACGGCTTAACATATGATTGCCTACTCATTACTGCAGCGCGGAAAGCTTATCGGCCGCGGAAAGCAATACGTCGTCGTTTTTGGCGAAACAAAAGCGCAAATAGCGCATATCTTTAGGTGGATTGGGATAAAATACGCTTACGGGAATGGTGGCTACCCCGTGTTCTCTAGTCAACCATTCTGCCATGTCAACATCGCTTCGTTGACTGATTTCCGAATAATCGTAAAGCTGAAAATAGCTGCCTTTGGTCATCAACGGCTTGAACTTGGTTTGCTCCATGGCCCTTTGAAAGGTCTGCTGTTTACTGCGGTACATGGTAGAAATTGCGTCGTAATCGGCCTCTGCTACGTATTTCGCTAAAGCGTGTTGTACCGGTGTATTGACTGAAAAAACAGCGAACTGAAAAAAGTGTCGGAGGTCAGACATCAACAACGCCGGCGCCAGAACGTACCCCATCTTCCAGCCGGTGGCGTGAAAGGTTTTACCAAAGGAGTATACCAAATAGGTAAACGGTCGCAACTGCGCGTATTGCGCAAACGATGAAAATCCCTTTTCCGAAAGGGCAATTTTTTCGTAAACCTCATCGGCCAAAACGCGAAAGCCGTATTTTGATTGCAGATCAATCAGCACACGAATGTCCTCCTCATCCCATAATGTTCCGCAGGGGTTATGCGGATTGTTGATGATGACCAACTTAGTGCGGTTATTCACCGCATCGGCAAATGCCTGATGCGGAACGCTGAAATCGTGCGGATTGAGATGCACCCATACCGGATTACCCCCTGCTGCTTCCACCATGGGGGCGTAACAATCGTAGGCGGGGGCAAATAAAACAACGTCGTCTCCGGGGGTAACCGCGCTGGCAATGACCGATTGAATGGCTTGGGTCGCTCCGGGGGTAACGGTTATTTCAGACTCCGGGTGATAAGCGTGTCCGTAATCCTCGGCGTGACGTTTCGACAACGCTTCCCGTAAAGCCGGTAATCCGGGCATCGGTGCGTACTGATTATGACCCGCTTTCATCGCCGCACAAACATAGTCAATCAACGTTTCACTTACGGGAAAGTCAGGAAACCCCTGAGACAAGTTAGTGGCATTGGTTTCGTTGGCCAATTTAGACATGTATGCAAAAATGGAGTCATTGCTGTTGTAAAAGGACATAAATCAATCGTCTTCTGAGTGAATAAGCAAGGTGCCTGTAGGCACTGTAAATGTATTATTGTCGTAACGGATTTGCGCGGGCAGTGGCGTATTGTTGGGCGAACCGTTACCAATGGCGCGCAATACGTCTATCGTTATTCCTTTTGGAAACACATCCGTTCCCAATGATTCAACCTGTTCAAGCGGTCGAGGTTCACCACGAAAATCAAACGAATTGCCTTCTCTGCGATGACGTGCCCCCAGAAAAAACGACAAACCTTCCGCATAATTTTCGATAAACACACACTCCAAGGTCGCTGGATTGGTAATGGTAATGCCATTGGGAGCTACGTGATTGCGGTAAAATGTATTGCCACGACCATTTCGACCATGCGCATTGTCCATGATGCCCATGTGCGCACGATTGGCCTCAAAAAGATTGGCATAGGGATAATTTCCATGCACTACCATATCGCCACTCAACGTGTGGTCGAAGTCCATTCCAAAAAGATTTCGCGATGCCCGCACCTCGGTACTGTAGTTGAAAGAAAAAACATTCCCGTTTGCACCCGCTTGTAAAATCATAGCGTGGCGCAGGTGCGAAAACGAGTTATCGGTGACCCGCGAATCACAGGTACCCATTTGCAGCATGACCCCGTAAGCCTTACCGCCTTCTCCGTAATTATGCGCATCGTTGAAGTGCGATTTTTCAACGTGAATGAATCGGCACGTGCGTGCATCCACGTGGGCATAATGACAACTGTCGCTGCGTACCCCGTACACGTATCCGCGGTACACACCACGGAAAAATATGTTATTCACTTGTTGATCAGATTTTGACCTCCGAACGATGTGAACATGCTCAATACCCACATTTTCAACTGGGTGCAACTGCTCAACATGTGTATCGAGATGCGACGAGTACGGCAAACGAAACGGAGCATCAACCACCACCACGTTTCCGTTGACGCGCGCCACGCGGATGAGCTGTCCGGAGGTATGACGCCCCCATGGTCTGGTCATTAACGGACGGTCATCGTAAATCATCCTCAGGTGATCACCCACTTTTACCGCGTTGGGCGAACGAAACGTTAAAACGGAATCACCAACGGTAGGGCGACCATCCAACGCCAATCGCTGGTTAGACCGTACCGGAGCCGAAGCCGTAAACCCGTGACTGTTCTCGGGAACATCAAAGATTACTTTCGTATGCTGACTACCCGCACCACGAATGACTGTATTCGACGGCAGGTTTATGGCTGATTTGAAAACAAACGTTCCCCGAGGAATATTGACAATCAGCGGATGACTCGACTCATCGATGAGTGTTTGCAGCGCATCGGTACAATCCGGCGCATCGCAGTGGAGTGTTTTTTCTGTGTACACCGGCCACACTATCCCGTCGATGCCGGCGTTTTTCCACCCTTTATAATCTAGATCCTCGTATTGTGCGTGAATCACCATCGGCAGAAATGCCACTAATTGCAAAAACCGTATGCGTATGTTCATATCTTAGTTTGTTAAATTATACCGGCCTGTACCATTGTTCGTCCCTACGAAAAAACGCACCTACCGCAGAAACAAGCACTTGATTAGGACCATCATTCATACGAGGTAAAAGTAACACACAAGCATCAACGCGACTAATTTTTATTGGGCGTACCCCCCCCTTTCACTTTGAAAGGTTATCTTTGACGGATTGAAATAAGTATGATACTACATCAACCAAAAATCATTAAGCGCGTTGAATTGCCGCTTTCTAAAAGTGAGTGTAATCGCTGGCTCATTTTGCAAGATCTCTTCCCCCATGCATTCAACATCAGCAATCTTTCGGATGCTGAAGATACCCAAATTTTACAACAGTTGCTTGCAGAAAAACCCCACGTGTACAACTGTGGATTGGCGGGAACGGTTTTCCGCTTTCTTACGGCACGTTTGAGTATTCTCCCCGGCTCCCATATCGTTACCGGAAATGAGCGCATTAAAGAACGCCCCATAGAGCCTTTGGTGGATGCACTTCGTCAACTCGGAGCTTCAATTACGTATCTGGAAAACGACGGTTTTGCCCCCCTGAAAATTACAGGTAAACCATTGGAACGAAATGAGGTAGACATTGACAATAGCCATTCCAGTCAGTTCGTAACGGCATTGATGCTCCTTGCCCCTGCCCTTCCTCACGGATTGACCATTCGTTGTCGTGCGATGGGTGTGTCGGCACCGTACATTTACATGACTGCACAACAATTAGAAACCATTGGTGTACGCATTAAAATTCGCGGAAATGAGTTTCGCATCTATCCATTCACTCCTGCTACTCTTCCACGCACCATTGTTCCGGAACCGGATTGGAGCAACGCCTCCTATGGGTACGGTTTGGTTTTACTAGGCAACTCATCGGAGATCTATTTTCCGGGGCTAAAACGTCCGAGCTTTCAAGGCGACGCCGTGGTTGCCGATTACTTCGGGCAACTCGGAGTGGAAACCATATTCACCGGTGGCGGCATTCGCATTAGAAAATACCAAAATCACCAACAACCAAGTGCCCTTAATCTCAACCTCAGTGGTTCTCCAGACTTAGCCCAAACACTAATGGTTGCGGCCGCCGCGGTAGGTGTACCCTTTCACTTTAGCGGACTGCACACCTTGCGCATCAAAGAGACCGATCGTCTGGAGGCCATGCGAGCCGAACTGCAAAAGGTGGGCATAAACATCGACATCACAAACGATGCGGCTCAATGGGAAGGAGGTCAATCAATGCATCCACCTCTTGCTCCCTTTGCAACCTACAACGACCACCGTATGGCTATGGCCTTGTCAATGCTGGCTGCGCTGTTTCCCATAGAAATCACCAATGCCGACGTGGTAAAAAAATCCTTTCCCGATTTTTTTAAGGCATTTTTTTAACGACCGCTTTTACGTACTTTCGCGATACACAACATTCCACATGGACTTTACACTTTTTTACGATCCCGCAAAGCGCGAAACCGTCAATGATGTCATCTTGACCAATCTTGAAGATATCGTAATCAACCACCATCCCATTCAAGACTTTCCCGGTGATTTAAAGCCCGACGATCCGGTACTCTTTTACGCCTCGGATGAACAGGTTAAAAATGTATTGCCCAAGTTATCAAAGCGATTAATCACCGCGCTCCCGCACCCCAATGCACGTGAACTGTGTACCGGTTGGGGAATCGATTACAAGCTGGAAAAAGCCATTGAACATTTAAAAAACGATGTTAACCCCATCGAAGTCGACGTACTCTTTTGCAATGAACGACCGGTTTTCAATACCCTTGTCATTGGTAATGCCTTTCAACTTGTAACGGCCCGAAAAAACCAGAGTGGTTCCATTTTTTCCAGAATAAAATTACTATTTAAACGCTTCAGCCGGTTGCGCCCGTTTGGCATAACTGTGCATTACAAAGACGACAAACAAATAAAAACCACCGTTTCGGGTGTCGTATTGGTACAACACGGCAAGAGCACCCTCCTTTCGCGGTTGATGCTGCAAAGTTCATTTGTCAATGATGGAATGATGCACGCCATACTCATCAGTCCTAGAAGTGTAACCGGGTTGATGCTCTTTGCCATACGTTCGTGGTGGGACGAAAAAAAGTTACCCCCCTACGCCGGGCACATCAAAACCAACAAAATGCGATTGGAATGCGATGAAGCGTTTGAATTTGCCGAAGACGGAAACAGCCTGTCGTCGAAGTTGCTTGACCTTAACGTGGAGAAAAAACACCTAAACATTCTTCCGGGTGAGCACCTAAACATCGATGACTCCGGTGGCGAACCGCAAGAGATCTTCCGAACCGACTCGTTGCCCAAAGGAGAAACAGCCGAAGAACTCGCAAATGCACCCCTTCCATTTATCCTACACGCATCCACCGAAGAATTTCGCGATTTGTTTCAGGTTTTGAGGGAAAACGCAAAACCCAAAGCCTCTTATCTGGTGTTGATGGTGTTATCAACCATTTTAGCAACCTTTGGCTTGTTTGCCAACAGCACACCCGTGGTCATTGGTGCCATGATACTCGCTCCGCTAATGGCGCCCATTATTTCGTTGAGTATGGCAACGCTGCGTCAGGATAGGCAGCTCATCATCGACAGCATCTACACCATTCTTGCCGGACTGGGATTTGCGTTTTTGTGTGCCGTAATCATCACATTGGTAACGCCCCTCAACGCGCCCAACAAGGAAATAATGAGTCGCACCTCCCCTAATTTGCTTGACCTGGGCATCGCCGTATTTTCAGGCGTGGCCGGAGCCTACGCACATGCACGCGAAGAAGTTGCCAAAACGCTTGCCGGAGTGGCTATAGCCGTTGCGTTGGTGCCACCATTGGCCGTTGCGGGCATTGGTTTGGGTTGGTGGAGCGGGGAAATATTTTTTGGAGCCGGGCTGCTGCTGCTCACAAACCTCGGCGGGATGGTTTTAGCCGGTGCGCTTACCTTTTTATTCTTGGGGTTCAGTCCATTTCGCCTTGCCAAACAAGGACTCATCATCGCGACCATCAGTGTGGTTTTACTCAGCATTCCACTGGGGCTCGGTTTTTACCGCATGGTATTCGAAGACAACATTATCGAAACCGTAGAAAACTTCGACTTTAATGAAACTGTACAATTGAAAGATGTCAAGGTATCGCAGTTTAACCCCTTAACCATTTCGGTTCGCATTGTGAGCGATC
>SKIJ01000083.1 GCA_007116495.1 Cryomorphaceae bacterium
ATATTAGAACGCAACCTCATGCTGGAAGTGGTCGTAAAAAAGCGAATGGAAACCACCGGCGATTACCTCACTTACTTAGAAGAAAGAAACAAAACCAACCCTCAATTTTTTCAAAAATGAAGATTCAATCACTTTTCTTAAGTCTTTTTGTTTTTATTGGTCTATCAGGATTTGCCCAAGATGATTTGGTGCGCAAAGTCAATGAGCAGAGTAAAGACGTCGACACGCGCGGTTACGAATTTGCCACTGAGGTAGACCTCAGCGTATTACCGGTAAAGAATCAAGCCAGCAGTGGTACGTGCTGGAGTTACGCCACCACCTCTTTTATCGAGTCTGAAATGTTGAGAATGGGTAAAACACCTGTCGATCTCTCCGAGTTGTTTACCGTTCGACAAGTCTATCTAGACAAAGCCGAGCGCTATGTTCGCCTTCACGGGCACTTAAACTTTGCCCAAGGCGGAGCACTTCCCGATATCATTTACGTACTCAAAAAATACGGGGCTGTTCCCGACACCGTTTACAAGGGTTTGAACTACGGTGAAGAGAAGAACAAGCACGGAGAAGTGGAGTCTGTATTAAAAGGCATGCTCGACGCGGTGATCAAAAACCCCAACGGAAGGTTGAGCACCGCATGGAAACCGGCTTTTACCAGTGCGCTTGATGCCTATCTTGGCGCATTCCCGGAGACGTTTACCTACGAGGGAAAAACGTACACGCCAAGGGAGTTTGCCGACAAGGTTGTAGGTGTAAATCCCGATGAATACGTACAAATCACGTCCTTTACCCACGAGGAAGAATACGACGAAATCTTTATCGACGTTCCCGACAACTGGGCATGGGGCACTTCGTATAACCTCCCTCTTGACGAAATGATGGACAACCTCAATCACGCGCTTGACAATGGCTACACCGTAAGTTGGGCGACGGATGTAAGTGAAAAAGGCTTTTCCGTACGCAACGGCTTGGGCATTGTTCCCGCACAGCCATTTGACAAAATGACCAGAGAAGAACGTCGTGCCATATTTGAATCACCGGTTGAAGAATTGGATATTACCCCGGAAATTCGTCAGGCTGCCTACGACAACTATGAAACCACCGACGACCACGGCATGCACATTGTCGGTCGCAGTGTAGATCAAAACGGCACAAAATATTATCTGGTCAAAAATTCATGGGGCGATATCAAAAACCCGTACAAAGACGGCTATATCTACTGTTCAGAAGCCTACGTACGCTACAAAACCATTTCGTTTTTGATGCATGAAGATGCGTTGATTAAAAAGACCCGAAAAAAATTGTAATTGTAGGGGTCAGTCTTTTGCTGACCCCTACTGCCAATATTCCGTAATTGACATAACTATTTTAAGGCTTGAACGGCTTTGAGAACAATTAATAAAAGCATTTGAGTTTACGCCAGTTCCAAATCGTCTTTGATTGACTTCAGTTTTGGGTTATCTAATTTTTTGATGGTTGTACTAATTTTTACTCTCTCAGAATGAGGTAAAAAAGTAGGTACTAAATCCGTTAATTCAATTTGTAAAATTCGATTGATAACAATCAAATCTTTTAATGAAAAAGGGCGAATGCCATTCATCAGTTCAGATGTATATGATTTGCTCTGATGACCCAAAACCTTTCCAAAATCTTGCTGAGTAAGGTTTAGTGTTTTTAATTTTTTTCGGATAAGCTCTTTTCTAGTTTTGATAAATAGACGTTCTTTTTCGGCTATTAGTTCTGCTGCATCGCTTTCGCGCAATTTGTTTTCGGTTATGTCAACTTCTGAGTTCCAATTTTGATTTTCGTACTGTTCTATTAAATCTCTTAGTTTTTTTCTAATGGTTTTGAATTTTGGGTTCTCTTTTGAAAGAACACGCAGTTTTCTGTCTGCAATCATGGCTCTTTCTAGATCCAATTCATTTTGAATTTTTCCACGTTCAATTATTTCTGATATGTCAAATTGTGTCTTCATAAACATCTGCTTTAAATCCAATCATTCGTTTTCAACCACTTTTTGATGGTGTCTCTGTTGTTTTTAAAGGTCGTTTCATATTCTTGATGTGTTCCAACCCAAACAACAGTAGCCTCACGATCATCAAACTCAATTAAAACCATGGTTCTGTGGATACTGATATTAAAAATGTAAAAACCATCGCTATGAACATTATCGGCATCGCTTCTTGCCCTATACAGCTCACTTTGGTTTTTCCAATTATGCGCACCAATATCCTCTATCAGTCGGTCAATGGCTTTATTCAAAAGAACATTCCCCCGATTCTTCCGTTTATACTTTTCTAATTTTTTCTTATTAGTTAGCCTCATTCGTGATTACAAAAATATATAAAAAGTTCGTATAAATTCAGAACTATAAAAAATTTCGTTTTCTCTTACTTATCAATCGATCGCTATTTTTACATAGGTGTAACAAAATAGTAGATGCTGTATTGTAATTTTGCCCGCCAATAAAAACAGCAAACCCATGCAAGGAAACAGAACCTTCACGATGATTAAACCGGATGCGGTTGAAAACAATTACATAGGTGCCATTTTGGACAAAATCAATGCGGCAGGATTTGTCATCAAAGCGATGAAATACACCCAGTTGTCTAAGCACGATGCCGAGCAATTCTACGCCATCCACAAAGAACGCCCCTTTTATGGCGAACTGGTTGACTACATGAGCTCCGGCCCCATCGTTGCTGCCATC
>SKIJ01000019.1 GCA_007116495.1 Cryomorphaceae bacterium
AAGGAAAAAAGTCCGGCCATCATATTCATCGACGAAATTGATGCCATTGGACGTGCACGGGGAAAGTCAAACTTCTCCGGAGGTAATGATGAACGCGAAAACACCCTCAATCAATTACTCACCGAAATGGATGGTTTTGACAGCAACGAACACGTCATCATTTTGGCAGCAACCAACCGGCCAGACATACTCGACAAAGCACTCACTCGCGCCGGCCGTTTTGATCGGTTGATCTACATTGACCTACCGGATCTCAACGAACGCGAAGCGATTTTCCACATACACTTGAGGAAAATAAAAATGTCTGAGAAATTGGATGTTAAGTTCCTCGCCAAACAAACACCCGGCTTTAGCGGCGCTGACATCGCCAATGTGTGTAACGAGGCCGCATTGATCGCGGCGCGTAAAGACAAAGAAGCGGTAGGGAAACAAGATTTCCTCGACGCCGTAGACCGTATCGTTGCCGGATTAGAGCGCAAGAGCAAGCTCATCACACCCGAAGAGAAAAAGGTAATCGCTTTCCACGAAGCTGGTCACGCTACCGTAAGCTGGATGCTTGAACACGCCGCCCCGCTGGTAAAAGTGACTATTGTTCCCCGTGGGCGTTCCTTAGGTGCCGCATGGTACCTCCCCGAAGAACGCCAAATTACCAACGTGGATCAGATTCACGATGAAATGTGTGCAGCCCTGGGTGGTCGTGCAGCCGAAGAAGTTATCTTCAATAAGATATCAACCGGTGCCCTCAGCGATTTGGAAAAAGTAACCAAACAAGCCAACTCCATGGTTACCATATATGGTCTCAACAAAAAGATTGGCAACATAACCTATTACGACAGTTCGGGACAAAACGAATATGGGTTTAGTAAGCCATACAGCGAAAAAACCGCCCAAACCATCGATGAAGAAGTTCGTTCCATCGTAGACGTTCAGTACAAGAGAGCCGTTGACTTGTTAACAAACCACAAGGAAAAACTTTCTCAGTTGGCAGAAATGCTCTTGGAAAAAGAGGTTATCTTTAAGACCGATTTAGAGACCGTTTTTGGCAAGCGCCCATTCGACAAAGAAGAGGACAAGCCCTTGGAGGTAAACACCGACAAAGAGAACGTAAAAAAACCTGATAACGAAACCATTACCGGAGAATCAGAAGCGACGAAAACGACATCTAAAGACACCGACAAACAAGAGCAATAGACCAAACATACGTGATGGGTTTTTTAAAAAAGATGTTTAATCTTGGAGGCGATGAATCCTCATCGCCAAAAAAGCCCGCCGCCAAAAACGAGACGTCGTTCATGGCTGCCGACCCCGGAATCCCCGATGTGGAGTTTGCAGAAAATTTTACGCAGTCCGGGGGTAAGTTCTTGTTTTGCGAAGATGTGGAGATGGCCATCAAAAACCTGCAAAACATTGGAGCGGAAACCGGTCTATCCAAAGTGTATAGCCCGGATGCTAACCTGAGGTCCTTAGTGGCACGTGCCGGATTTCGTGATTTTGCAGAAAAGTGTACCGATGCCGAACTGTTTTGCACCACTTGTGAATATTTGGTAGCGTACAACGGCGGCATCATGGTAGACGCGCGACATACAAAAGGCAACAAGCTCAAAGATTTACCGGATGTATTTGTCATATTGGCATTCACAGACCAATTAGTAAGCAGGCTAAGCGATGCACTTAAAGGCATTCAAATGCGGTATTCGGGCAAAGAAATGCCAAGTGAAATCACCACATTGCACGGCCCCAATAAAAGCGGGCTCAAAGATCCCGGTTCAACAACCGCAACCAAGGAAATCTATTTACTCTATGTGGAGCGCTAACCATCAGGCGGTATTAACACCATGAGTGAATTGGCTCAACGCTCATTATTTGGGGCATTGTATGTTGCTTTGGTGGTACTATGTCTCAAAGTCTACTCGCCATTAGCCCCATCTTTATTCGTGCTGCTCAGTTTGCTTTGCGTAATTGAGGTGATCCAACTATCAACAATAAAACGACTCAATCTGGGTTGGTTTATAGGTATATGGCTGCTCACCTGGGCTGCTTTTTACGCGCCTATTTCGCCCTTCATTACCGCCGGTGCCCTGGGCTTGCTATACAGTCTATCATTGGCATTGGAGAAAGCCACTTGGCGGGTACTGTACGTTTTACAGCCCTTTGTAATATCGATATTCGCGATAGAATCGGGCCTGCTCCCCACTTACGATTTTGTGTTAATGGTGTTTATTTTGATATGGCTCAACGACAGCGGCGCATACCTATTTGGACGATCATTTGGCAAGACGAAGCTTGCTCCAACCGTGTCGCCAAAAAAAACATGGGAGGGGTTTCTCGGTGGCATCACGACCGCTGCCGGGTTACAGTTAATCATCTTCCCGCTTTTATTTGATGATTCTTACTGGCTTTACAGTATTTTTGCGGCCATATTGATTGGCAGTGCTGCAACGGTAGGTGACCTCATTCAATCAAAGATGAAACGAAAAGCCGGTGTAAAAGATTCGGGAAAGATACTTCCGGGACATGGCGGCGCGTTCGATCGGCTCGACAGCTTTATATTTGCCTTGCCCGTAGCCCTGTTGTTTTACTTAGTGACTTATTTATAACCCCATTACACTATGATTCGTATTCACCCGGAAGGTCGGCGCATTCTTGCCACCACGTTTTTCTCTTTGGCCATCATCAA
>SKIJ01000150.1 GCA_007116495.1 Cryomorphaceae bacterium
TCCAGCAGTGATTTTAGCGTGCCTCGACGGGTTTCGTGAAAGGTCTTGGTCAGTTCGCGACTGAGTGATGCCGGACGGTCTTCGCCCAGGTGGGTGATGAGGTCGCTGAGGGTGCGCGATATGCGGTGTGGGGATTCGTAAAAGACCAGCGTGCGGGTTTCGGAAGCCAGTTGCTGCAATCGGGTTTGCCGTCCTTTTTTTACGGGTAAAAAGCCTTCAAAAAAAAAGCGCTCGCAGGGAATGCCGCTTTCCACCAAGGCGGTTAGGGCGGCGTTTGCCCCGGGGAGCACCTCCACGTCGTGACCGGCGGCGATGCATTCGCGAACGAGTAAAAAACCGGGATCAGATATCCCGGGCATACCGGCATCGCTGACGAGGCCTATTGATGGGGTGTGGTCTAATTGTGAGATGACCAACGCTACGCTGCGATGCTCGTTGTGCATGTGGTAACTGCGCATGGGCGTCGCGATGTCGTAATGCTTGAGCAGTTTGCCGGTGGTACGGGTGTCTTCCGCCAAGATGAGCGACACCTCACGCAATATCCGTAGCGCCCTCAGCGTGATGTCTTCGAGATTGCCAATGGGCGTGGGAATCACGTAGAGTTTGCCCATGGCCTATTCTTCGGGGATTTCATCTAATCCAAAGCGCATGCGTACCAAATTGATGAAGCGCTTTGTAAACTCATCGTCCATGTCCCAGCCGTATTCCGGTACGACAAGATTGTGCAGGAATGATTCTGCTTCTTCGTAATTGTCAAAACCGTTGATTTGCGACAACACGCGGTTAAAATCGTCATCGCGGTTGTGGAAAAGCTTCTTGACAAAGGCGATGCGGTCGTTCAACCCCACCTTTAATGAGGCCAAAGGCGCACTACTTAAATTGGGGGCGGGCGTTTGCTTAACTTTTGGTTTGGGGGCAGGATTTGGCTTTGGGGCGTCTTGTGATTTGGGCTTAACCGGTTCCTTTTTCTGTTCCACAGGGTCTACCTTGTCAGCAGGTTGGGGGGGCTTGCTTTCCGTTTGAGCAGCTTTTACCGGAGCTTCTTTGGGCACATCGGCGTTTACTTCGGGTTTATTTACCGGTGGAGGCCCCTCCGGTATCGGAACTGTACGAACGCTCCCGGATAAATCTCTTGATGTGTTTGGAGATTCAACAGGCGGTGAGTCTGATTTGGGGGTTTGTTGTTTGTTGTGGTGCAGTACCACAATCTTTTCGTAAAGCTGTCGGGTTGCGTCCAATAGTCCGGCCGTATCTTCTTCTCGGTTGCGAAGGATGCGCAGACAAATATCTTCCAATTCACGTTGCAAAGAATCACTCATGTTGAATCTGTGTTAGTCGGAATGCGTGTTGTAATTTTCCGATCTTATTTTCGCGTTGAAAGTACAAAATGTTTTTAGAACACCACCCCCATACAAAATCGCGGTCCGGATGGATCGAAGTTATTTGTGGATCAATGTTTTCCGGCAAAACAGAAGAGTTGATGCGTCGGTTGCGACGTGCACAAATTGCCAAATTATCAGTTGAAATTTTCAAACCGGCGGCCGACACGCGCTACGATGAGCAAGAAATTGTTAGTCACGACCGGAACCGCATACCCTCAACCCCTGTCGATAATAGCCGCTCAATTTTACTGATGTCCGAGGGCATGGATGTCGTGGGCATCGACGAAGCACAGTTTTTTGACGACGGCATCGTGGATGTGGTCAACGAATTGGCCAATAGAGGTGCGCGTGTCATCATCGCCGGACTCGATATGGATTTTCAAGGACGGCCATTCGGGCCAATGCCCAATTTGATGGCCGTGGCCGAGTACGTCACCAAGGTACACGCCATTTGTGCGCATACCGGTGAATTGGCTCATTTTTCCCACCGAAAGACGACCACCGATGAACAGTTTTTACTCGGAGAAAAAGAGGCCTACGAGCCGGTCAGTCGGGATGTATTTAATCGACTGAAATCATGATCACGCTTCGCCAATTGGCCGATATAACGCAGGGACAACTCCAAGGCAATGGCGAGGAGGTGATTCGCGATGTGTTTACCGATAGTCGCCGATCGCGCTTGTCCCAAGGTCAATTGTTTATCGCACTCAGAGGCGCCTCGCACGACGGTGCCGATTACATCGAAGAATTGTACCAGCGCGGGTTTCGACTGTTTTTGACCCACCGCATGCCCGAAACCTCATTGCCGGAGGCCGCTTACGTGCTCGTCGAAAACACATTAGAGGCTTTGCAAACATGGGCCATGCACCACCGCAAGCAATTTGACATTCCCTTGATGGCCATCACCGGTTCGAACGGAAAAACCATCGTCAAGGAATGGTTGTCGGTTTGCTTAGAAGCCCATACCCAAGTGGTGCGTACACCGCGCAGCCACAACAGTCAGGTGGGTGTGCCGTTGTCGGTTTTGAGTATTGACGATTCGCATCGCATTGGCGTTTTTGAAGCAGGGATTTCTCTGCCCGGTGAAATGCCGCGATTAAAAAACATACTGCGCCCCACTGTGGGTATTTTTACCAATATTGGCACCGCACACCAAGCCAATTTTTCTTCCGTTGAGGAAAAGGTGCGGGAAAAAGCGGCTTTGTTTGCCGATTGTAGCTGGGTGCTCACCCGACCGGGCATTACGGAGGAAGTGCTTAAAACATCACATCCACAGGTCATCA
>SKIJ01000061.1 GCA_007116495.1 Cryomorphaceae bacterium
GCTCACAACGTGAAGAGCGCTTTGACGTATTGCGTCAGAAAATGGCCGACTTCAATATACCGGAAGAAGAAATGAACTGGTACCTCGACACCCGCCGCTTTGGCAGCTGTGTACACAGTGGTTTTGGCTTAGGCTTCGAACGCTTGGTGCAGTTTGTGACCGGCATGGGCAACATTCGCGATGTGATTCCGTTTCCCCGCACACCGGGCAATTGTGAATTTTAACGCCAGAGTATTAACGTGTGCTGTTTTGGCTTAAATTGCCAATCGGCAAACTTATTGAGAAACCCCATCCCCATGATAAGGGTATTGAGATAAAGCTGCTAATCTCGTAAATCATCAGCATTGAGTTCGTTGGCTTGAATCGCCGAGTCTATGCGCACCAAAGCCTCTAAACAAGCACGGAATTCGTCTTGCCCTAAAAGAGCTTCAAGACGCTCATTAAGTTGAATTACAGCCGCTTTTGCTTTTTCCCGGTGCACTTTTCCCTTTTCGGTTAAATGAACCAACACACGCCGTCCGTCGTTAGGATCAGATGCACGTGATATATACTCGTGCTTTTCCATTTTATTGAGCAATCGACTGAGGCTGGTTGACTCTACCCCCATTTTAGGGCCCAATGATGTTGACGCTGTACCCAGCTCTACATCGATGGCCAACAACACTTTACCGGCAGCCCAACTAAAACCGTAACCCGATGCTACTTCATTGTACAGTTTACGGATGGATTGCCATGCCATCTGAATTTGAAAATCAATACTATGCTCAGGCTTCATTGTCGTTTTTCTTAATTTAGTTGTCAAAAATACACCAAATTGTATGCTTGCATAACAAATCGCTCAACGATTTTAAAAGACTTTTATTTTTTTTAAAACAACGTATTATTCATATATTTACGCTTCAAAAAATTAGCACAATTTACAGTTGATATGCGGAATACCTATGCGATTATATTTTTTCTACTCAACACATTATTAGTTGCTCAACCGAATTTGTACATCAATGAGTTCTTAGCTTCTAACAACAACACCAACAACGATGTAACCGGTGTGTATGAAGACTGGTTTGAAATTTACAACCCGGGAAGCAGCGCCATTAATTTACTGGGTTACTATTTATCTGACGATACAAGCAACCTTACAAAATTTGAAATCGCGCATTCGCTCACCGTTCCTGCCGGTGGTTTTCTTCTCATCTGGGCTAGTGGTGATAGCAGCAGGGGAGCCAATCACGTTAATTTTAGATTGAGTGCTAATAATGGCGAGGCCGTCATCATTACTGAACCTAACGGAACAACGGTCATTGACTCCATTGTTTTTGGACCGCAAACCACCGACATATCAAAAGGGCGAACAACGGATGGTGCAGCTTCATGGTCGTATTTCGCTTCTCCCACGCCAAATGCGAGCAATAATACATCAACACCTTTTAATGCAATTCTGCAAAAACCAACCTTTTCACAACAAGGCGGTTTCTACAACGATCCATTTAACTTAAACATCACCTCACCCGATACCGGAACCACCATCTTTTACACCTTGGACGGTTCCCGCCCCGATCCCAACAACTTAAACGGAAATACCTACACGTACAAAAATCAGTTTAGACAATTTCCCAGCAGCCCAACAACCTTTCTGTTTTTTAGCGACAGCATAGAGACGTTTATTTACAACGACTCCATTACCATCGACAATAGAACACCCCAGCCGAATCGCACATCAGCCAAGTCGACCATGTTCTTAGAAAATCCGTTTTTCATTCCAGATACAGTCATTCAAAAAGGGACGGTAGTAAGAGCCATTGCTCAACGAGCAGGCGCTATAACGAGTCCCATCGAAACGCAAACCTTTTTTGTGGGTAGCGATTTAATAAACCGATACAGCTTACCCGTTTTGTCCTTATCCATCGATGAAGATTTATTGTACGACTTCAATAACGGTTACTTTACAGCGGGAACTGTGTTTGAGAGTTGGCGCGCCGTTAACAATGGTTTAGCTCGTGGAAATACACCCGCCAATTGGCACTGGAGCGGTCGCCAATATGAACGACCGATGGGGTTTGAATACTTTTCAACCAACGGCCAAAAAGAATTTGGAATGGATGTAGGCGCACGTATCCACGGAGGGTGGTCAAGAGCTCGTAAGCGCAAGAGTTTTAGGCTTTATGCACGAAACGATTACGGACAAAACACGATTGATTTTCCGTTGTTTACCAACAGACCTCACAATGAATACAAACGCATATTGGTTCGCAACAGTGGCAACGATGAAGAGCGAGCAGGTTTTAGAGATGCCGCCATTCAAAACTTGGTCAGTCACTTAGAATTTGACATACAGCACAGCGAACCGGTGATTGTTTTTCTAAATGGCGAGTACTGGGGCTTTTACAATTTAAGAGAATGGCAGAATCGATTTTACATCCGCAGGATGTACGGCTTAGAATCAGACGAAATTGATTTCCTAACACCCTACCGTATTGCAAATGATGGTGACGGGGCACACTTTTCATCAATGATTAATTTTGCCAACCAACAAAACCTCTCCGATGATTCCCTATTTGCTAATTTAGAACAGCAGATGGTGGTGGAAGACTTTACCGATTACGTCATTGCCGAAATCTATGCGAGAAACACCGACTGGCCGGTCAACAACATCAAATGGTGGCGCAAACGCGTGCCTTACGACCCAACAGCTCCGCGTGGGCACGATGGTCGTTGGCGATGGTTGATGTACGACGTAGACTTTGGATACGGTATGTCTGGAGGAAGCTCTTCTTACACACACAACACGCTGCTTCACGCAAAAAACAACGGTGATGTCGGTATATTGCTTAGGAATATGTGGCCTAACATCAATTACCGTCACTATTTTGTAAATCGCTATGCAGACTTGATAAATACGTGTTTTTTACCTAGCCATACAATTTCGGTATTTGATAGCATCAAGCAACTATATACTCCAGAGATTGATGAACACATCGAGCGCTGGTCATCGCATTCTGATGTACAAGCGTGGCAAGACAGTATAGACATAATGATGACATTTGCAGAAGAGCGGCCGGCATTTGCGCGCATGCATTTAATGAATGAATTCAACCTTCCGGCTGCCCATGAGGTCACTTTAGACGTATCCGATACCTTAGCCGGACACGTTCGTATCAACACCATTACCATTTTAGACACCACTGTTGGCGTCTCAAGCTCACCCTACCCTTGGGATGGCATTTACTTTGAAAATGTCCCCGTTGAACTTGAAGCATACGCCAATCAAGGATATCAATTTATTCATTGGGAAATGGGGAATCAAACCATTACCTCACCCGTCATAAGTGTGAGTCTTGAACATGACACCAGCATTATGGCTGTATTTGCTACCGACTCCATGGTGGTATGCGGCCCTTCAACCCACCCACTGGAAAACTGCGCCTATACCTTTAGCGAATGGAGTCCTAATGCAACTGCAGGAACGACTCCAGACAATGTTCAGTTTGTTTATTTTGACGAAGACGACCCTTCTGATACAGCCTTTATCGATGGCGAAACCTCAGGTGCATTTGACTACACCTCCCGTACGCGCATCGTTGGTCTTGACCAAGATGGTATTGGATTCATCAACACCGGAAATCCGCAAGGAAACCCAGGATACCCAGGGACACGACTGGGAGGCATGATACTCAATCTCAACACCGAAAACATCAACAGCGCATTTGTACAATGGACGGGTGGTACTGTAGAACCAAACTCGCGCGTTTACCACATTAAACTTCAATATCGTTTAGGGAGCAGTGGTCCATGGACTGATCTACTTGATGACCAAGGAAATGCTGTCGAATACGAACGCAATGCAAGTTTTAACCACAGCAGCATCATTGGTCCGGTCGACTTACCTACACTTCTGATGGGGAGAGAATGTGTACAGCTGATGTGGCGGTACTACTACACCGGGCAAAGATTGAGTTCATCTTCCGGTGCACGTGACCTTTTGCGCATCGACGACGTTATTGTAGCCAGCGGTGATGCTCCTGAATCACCGGTATCTATAGATGACCCAAACAGCTTGATTGACATTCAAGGTGAACGTACGGTAGTTCGCAATGCTGTAGAAAATTATCTTGTTTCACATCAATCGGGAGCCACCTACGATTGGTCTGTGGTAAACGGTACAATCATCAGTGGACAGGGTACGTCTTCAATATTTGTTCAATGGAACAGTGGTGGCGCGGGAAATGTGCGTTTGACGATGACCGATCAATCTAATTGTACAAGCAGCCAAACCATTATTGTCAACATTTCTGATCTCAGCACCGATGCAATTGATGCGAAAAAAATAAAAATAAGCCCCAACCCATCAAACGGATTATTTTCGATTGATCACGGAGAATTTAGCAGCAATGATATGGAAATGAGAATCATCAATGGAGCCGGACAAACAGTTATGCAGACCAGTCTTTCTACTGGTGAATCTACACAAATTCAAACCCATTTGCCATCCGGTCAATACCAATTGCAAATCATTGATGAATCCTATTCTGTATTGTACAACGGGAAAATATCAATTATTCGCGAATAACAGCAACCACACAACTACAAATACGACTTGAAAACCAAAAACAATCAAGCCATAAGTAAGCGCTTTCTGTCCGGAACGATATAGATTTACAAAACTCACTTTTGTACCGATCGCAACCATGGCGATTGTGAGCAGTACTTTTGCCAAAACATCCATGGTGTTGAGAAAATTACCCGGAAGATTTACAAAAGATACCAGTAACGTGACAGCGACGAACAACCACAAATAGACAGGTAATTTTGCATTTTCTTTCCAAGATTTACCGGATTTCTGATTCACTAAAAACGTAAAGAAAATAACAGCTGGTGTGAGCATGGCCACACGAGCCATTTTGATGGAAATGGCTACATCGCCAACTTCCTTTTCCATCCCATAGCCCGCACCGGCAACGTTTCCAACCGAATGAAGGGTTGCCCCAATTAGCACACCCGCGTCTATATTCTCTAAGCCCAATGGAGCCAAAACAAAAGGAAACGCGATCATTCCCAAGCTCCCCATCAAATTGACCACTGCCAAAGCAATGGCAACATCTCCGGTATTTTTTGATATACCCGGTGCTACAGCCGCAATCGCAGATGAACCACAAATTGCGGTTCCAAATCCTACCAAATGTCCCGTGGAATCAGGGCACCTCATTTTTTTAGCCACAAACACAACAAATACCAACAATGCAAGAATCATGGCAATAACCAAGATCAAATTGGACCACCCCAGTTGAGAAAAGTGCGAAAAGCTAATTCCAAATGCCATCAAAACAATGGCAGACTCCAAAACAGTAGAACCGGAAAAACCTACACCCGCTTTTAGAACCGTAGGAACTACAAAGGTGTTTCCTATAACAATGCCAAGTAGTAAGCCCAACATCACTCCATTGACATAGGGAATAAAAGGGGCTGCATAGTATGCGGTTAACCCAACTGCCGATACGGCAAATAAGCCGGGTAATAGCGTTTTGATGCGCATATTACTATCGCGTAACGTAATCAACGTTGCGAACCATTCGCATTCCTCCAGACATATTTATGACGTCTGTAAACCCTTCCTTCAGCATAAAGCGTGCTGCATTTTTACTGCGTGAACCGCTATGGCATATTAACACATACGTTTTATCTCGGTCGAGTTTCTTAATGTTATCGGCAAAATCCGACGCACTAATATCAAAAAAGTGATCGGTTCCTTTAAGGTATCCATTCGCAACCTCCCCGGGCGTGCGAACGTCGATCATTATGACATCATTGGTTTCGGATATCGCCATTACTTCATCGGAATTTTTATCTTCATAGCTCGATGTAGATTGACCGGAACAAGCGTGAAAAGAAATAAGGGCAGTGATGAGTAAGATGCTTTGCTTTATCATAGTAAAAGACATATTATTTGTTTTTTCTTGTTACAAAGATACGGTGCAAATAATCTCGTTTTTGTGACGAACGTTACGCTATGTCATTTAGATGCCAATGCGTACATTTGTGCGCCTGTGGAAAGATTTGACCGATTGCAACCACCGAAAAAAATGCTAAAGCAGTTCGCTGATCGCAATCAAACTGTTTTCCACTCATATCGATTATTTTAAACAGTTAATATTGTGTTACATGCCATATCTATTTACGTCCGAATCAGTATCTGAAGGACATCCCGATAAAGTAGCCGACCAAATTTCCGACGCTGTACTCGACTCATTTTTAGCCTTTGACCCACACAGCAAAGTCGCGGTAGAAACACTTGTCACAACAGGGCAAGTCGTATTGGCGGGTGAGGTTAAATCCAATGCTTACGTGGACGTACAGTCTATAGCACGCGATACCATCAACCGCATCGGTTATACCCGCAGCGAGTATATGTTTGACGGCAATTCATGCGGCATTCTTTCAGCCATCCACGAGCAGTCATCCGACATCAACCAAGGTGTAGACCGCGAAGCTCCCGAGCAACAAGGAGCCGGAGACCAAGGAATGATGTTTGGCTACGCTACAGCAGAAACCGATAATTATATGCCTTTGGCTCTAGACATTTCTCATCGCCTGCTGCGGGAACTGGCTACACTGCGAAGAGAGAACAAAGAGATTACCTATCTGCGACCCGACGCCAAAGCACAAGTAACGATCGAGTACAACGACGACAACCAACCATCGCGTATTAACACCATAGTTGTGTCCACTCAGCACGACGACTTCGATACCGACGAAGCAATGTTGCGTAAGATCGAAGATGACGTAAAGCACATTTTGATTCCGAGAGTTAAAGCGCAGCTCAAAGAAGAACTTCAGCACCTATTCGACGAAAACATTACTTACCACATCAACCCTACGGGCAAGTTTGTCATTGGCGGACCGCATGGAGACGCCGGACTAACCGGAAGAAAAATCATCGTAGATACCTACGGTGGAAAAGGAGCACACGGAGGCGGTGCTTTTTCCGGGAAAGACCCCAGCAAAGTAGACCGTTCAGCGGCATACGCCTCGCGCCATATTGCCAAAAACTTGGTCGCGGCGGGAATTTGCAGCGAAGCACTGGTACAGGTAAGTTATGCCATTGGTGTTGCCGAACCCACCAGCATATACATCAACACTTACGGAACAGCCATCGATGGGTTAACCGACGTGCGCATTTCCGAGGCCGTGCGCAATCTATTTCCACTTACGCCTTACGAAATTGAAAAACGGTTGAAATTACGCGCACCCATTTACGCTGAAACCGCTGCTTATGGCCATATGGGTCGCCAACCGGAAACCAAAACCAAGACATTCATCCGCAATGTTGACGGTAAAGAACAGGAAATGGAAATCTCCGTAGAGCTGTTTACCTGGGAAGCACTCGACTACGTTGATGCATTGAAAACGGAACTATTGGGCAGCTGATGCTAAGTCAACCTCTTTAATTTCCTCGGGTGACAACATTTGGTAATGCCTGTAGTACGACATGACCTTACGTACGTAATTTACGGGCTCTTGACCGCGTACAAACCCGTGTTTTACAACAGGATCTGTGAAGTATTCCCTAGCCGATTTTTTTAACATCATTAACGCCACGTTATCCTTCCAAACAAGGTCGTTGTAACCATGTTTACTGGCAAGATTGCGTGCGTCTATTACGTGTCCCAAGCCCGCATTATATGATGCCAAAACGAAAGGGATAACATCCACAGTGTCGGGCATTTTACCGGTCCAGTAATCAAATAAATGCCGTAGAAACCTTGTACCTGCCATAATGTTAAACTCCGGTACACGTAAATTTTCGGCTGATGCGCCAAAACGTTTTGCCGTTGGTGGAATAAGCTGCATCAAGCCTACCGCACCGAAAGGAGATTCTGCGTGCGGATTGAATTTACTTTCCTGATAGGCTACCGCAGCTGCAAAACGCCAATCCAGACCATTCGATTCAGCGTGATGCTTAAATACCTCGTCGTAGGGTGAAATAATCCCACCAACAGCCAAATTAAAGGGCGATAGCATACCATCAACCGTAGTTCGTGTGGGGCGAAAGTATTTGCGATAAATGACAGCAAACTTGTTGGAATGTCGATTTTTTTCTATCCAAGACGCAACAAGCGCATTGAGAGTATCCGACTCTTTGCGTATGGCCCAACTTATCGATTGCCTAAGACTTAAAGGTACGTCAGCATTAACGTTTGAAAACATCCGCGTTTGAAGCCTTGCTGTATTTTCGTCCATAATGGTATAATTGATTTCACCTTCCGAAACCATTTTCGCCAACTGGTCGGGTTGGATGCTTTCCGATACCGGATGGATGAGTATGTCGATGCCGTTCTCTTGAGAAAAATTTTGCAACCGTTGATAAAACGACGATTCCGGGTGAACATGTACCACTTTACCATCTAAATCCAACGCATCTTGAATCATTGCTGTATCGCGCTCACGTCTACTCATTCGGTGGTAATCTTTAGGTTGACGCTGCAATAAAACTTGGCGATTGCGAATGATGTAAGGTGAAAAGTTAACCAGTTCACTGCGCTCGCGGGTTACCGTTAGGTTGGCCGCCGCTATGTCTCCCACTCCGGCAAGTAAACTATCAATGATGTGTTCAAAATGCACAACCCGAAGCTCAAGATTAAAATCGTGATCCTCGCAAAACCAGTGTAGCAATTCGTATTCAAACCCCCTTGGTTGGCCTTTGTAAACATAGTAACTGCTGATGCTGTTGTCGACGAGCGCAACCAGCGTACCCGAATTTTCCACCTCTGTAGGTATGGGTGAAATACTGTCGATGGACGATTTACCGGCATCTACCTCATACTCAAATCCACAACTTATAGCAAACGAAACAATGATTAAACTGAATAAATAACGCATGCTCAAATGTAACGATAAACCGACGAGAAACGCAAAAAAACCACAAAAAAATTGTTTTCAATCCGTATGCTATAATCGTTGAAGAGTTATATATTTGCACCCGCTTTTCGGCGAGGTAGCTCAGATGGTTAGAGCGCAGGATTCATAACCCTGAGGTCACGGGTTCAATTCCCGTCCTCGCTACAACAAACCCTTCATATCGGTCGTTGATGTGAAGGGTTTTTTCATTTCACGAAATGTTTATGACCTATGAAGCGCGGAAATATACCGTGTCGTTTTTCCATATCATTTTGTACATTTACAACGTCAAACCACATGTCCTACATATCATTAAATTACAACCAAATATGGCTTCCTTACGCAGTGTTTTATTTGTAATATTACTAACCCCTGCGCTGGCCAGCGCCCAAAATGTTTTCATCGGTGGTGGCGTTAACGGATACTTTATCAACAATCCAGTTGATGAAGCATCATCGTTTATGCGTAGAGGATACCAAATTGGAGCCGATGTGATGTTTGGAGACGTGTTCTACGCCCGAGGCGGGATCTACTTTACGGGAACCGAAACCAATTTAGAATTTGACGACACCGAGGGCACAACGGTGAGCGGCTCCATCAATGCCACTCACCTACGCATCCCCATACAAGGTGGGTTACGCGTTTACGATAAAGACCACTTATCGGTATTCGTTCAAAGTGGGCCTTCTGGTATGATTGCACTCACTTATGACCAAGCAGATATTGTTGACTTAATCAAAGACAATGACTTCCGGTCGTTGCAATGGGGCTGGACGTTTGGAGGTGGCATACGCATAAACTTCATGGAGTTTTCCGTTAGTTACGACACCGGACTCTCGCGAACGTTTGGCGACGAAGAATCGCGCCGAAGCCGTTTTGGCCTGTTGCAATTCTCGGTAGGGTTTACAATGTAGCGTATCGTGCGTTGATGGCATTTCCCCAAAGGCCATTGCCCATTGTAATTATTTCATCCTTCATCGTCAACACTCCGTTTACGATTGTTGCATAGCCAATATTGAATGGCATTTACAGCAAACTGACAAATGGGATTGTAAAAATATGTTCCGCTTTCAGGAGTTTAGTCCCAAACCGAGTAGTGATAATCAGTTTATACCCTGACGATAAAAGATGACCAGTCATAATACGGCCATTAGACCCACAAGGTAACGGCCATAGCGTCACAAAC
>SKIJ01000135.1 GCA_007116495.1 Cryomorphaceae bacterium
AACACCCGCCTCTTGGCAGAGACGCATCCATGAGCCTCGCTTGTATATGCTCTGTAGAGGAATGTTGTAGAATTCCGTAAAGTTTTTTAAAGTTAAATCCAGCGAACTATCGTTATCAAACAATCTGATTTTTTGAATAATTTGGTTTCTATGAAAAGAAGTAGCGGCTTTTATATTATTTAGAATGACACTTTTGGCTTTCTTTTCCAAAATAATGGAGCAACCCAAGGGCAAATGCGGAAAATTATCTTCAACCTCTTTAATTACCGGTGTTGTGGTTTTTCCTATGAGCGCTCGAAGTTTATTTTCAAAATTATATTCAGGTCGTGCATTACCTACAAAATCAAGAATAGTTAAGCACTCCTTGTCATCAGCCAATCTTAGTCCTCGTCCTAATTGCTGCAGAAAAACGGTTAAACTTTCTGTAGGGCGTAAAAACAAGGCCGTATCAATTTCAGGTATATCTATACCTTCATTAAAAATGTCCACGACAAATAGATAGTTAATCTCCTTGTTTTTTAGTTTTTGTCTTAAAGCATCTCTGTACTGCGTATTTTCACTCGTTAAAGAATCAGACTTCAAGCCTTTGAGTGAAAACTTCTCCGCCATGTATTTTGCGTGTTCAATGCTTGCGCAAAATCCAAGAGCTCTTACATCATTTGGGTCTTTTGTATATTTATCAAGTGCTTGGATGATCTCACTCACCCTTCTATCGTTAGATGTATATCTTTTGGTTAACTCACTGGTAATATATCTTCCTCTTTCCCATTTTAAATCATCTAAGTCAATACTGTCAGAAATTCCGAAATATTGAAAAGGACAAAGTAACTTTCTGTTTAACGCCTCGGGTAGGCGAATCTCAGCGGCGATTCTGTTGTGAAAGTCTTCTTTTATATCCCCACCATCCATTCTTTCAGGTGTTGCCGTCAAGCCTAAAAGAACTTTTGGTTGAAAATAATTGATTATTTCTCTGTATGAACTGGCTTTTTGATGGTGACATTCATCAATGACTATGTAGTCAAAATAGTTAGAGGAAAGATTTAATTCGTTAAGTCTGTTTTTAAGCGTCTGAACGGAAGCAAAAACATGTTTGTATGAGGTTGGCTCTAACCCATCAACCCATAGCTCCCCAAAGTTATTGTCTTGTAAAATACCTCTATAAGACGAGGCGGACTGTAAAAGAATTTCTTTTCTGTGTGCTAGAAAAAGCAACTTAGCTGATGGGTTTTCTTTTTTAAAACGTTTATAATCAAATGCAGAAATAATGGTTTTGCCGGTCCCTGTAGCCGCAACTATAAGGTTTTTATTGCGGTTGTGAACACTGCGTTCAACTTCAAGTTTTTCAAGAATTTCATTTTGGAATGGGTATGGTTTAACATCAAAGAATGTTGATGCTATTCCATCAGAGATTTTTGACCCTTTTCCAGTTTTGAGTGATTCAATGAGCTTCTCTTTGTGGGTATCAGGGTTAAACAGTTCAAAATCGGAACTACTCCAGTATGAGTCAAAAGTCTTTTGGAATTTTGCTATAATATGGCCTACTTCACTCGTTGTAATGCGCATATTCCACTCCAATCCATCGGTGAGCGCTGACCTGGAAAAATTAGACGAGCCAATGTAGCCTGTGTGAAATCCGGTATTTCTCAGAAACAAATATGCTTTGGCGTGCAGCCGTTCATTACCAGTATTGTATGATATTTTTACCTCTGTATTTTTTAATTGAGACAATAAATGGATGGCTTTATAATCCGTAGCGCCCATGTAAGTCGTTGTGATAACTCTTAATCGACCACCTCTTTCGGTAAAATCCTTTAATTCATTTTCAAGAATAATTATTCCCTTAAACTTGATGAAAGAAACCAAAAGATCAATTTTATCTGCCGATCTTATTTCTTTTTTGAGCTCACTTTCTAAAGACAAATCTTGATTCCCACCTGTGAATAACTCACTATGCGTAAGTCTTGTGTAGGGGGTGATTTCTTTGAGATGAAGATTTATATCAGCAAAATGGGCGTCGACTCTAGTAAAAACAGCTTTGAGTATTTCTCCTTCTACTTGAATTAGGTCATTTTCCAGTTCATTTTCATCAAGTTCATCCCTGAGAATATGTATTAACTTATTGGCAATCTCGATTTGCGTTTCCACTTTGTGCTCACCACCAATTAATTCTAGGGCATATTTTATTGTTTTGCCCAAGTGCTTCGATAGAATTGTGGCAGCTTCTGATTTGTCTAGCATAGACGTGTTGATGTAGTAAGCATCTTTGTCTAGTTCATTAATTTTATTTGCAATCAGCTTGGTAACCAATTGCTCGTATATACCTTCATTCATAATTCAAAAATTCTTTCATTATAGGCACATCCACCGCCGCCCAATCCAACCCTTCCAATTCCTCCTTCTGCAAAAACCGATACGCCTTGTGCTCGCGTAGGGTGAGGGTGCCGCTGAGGTAGCGGGCGGTGTAGGGAATGAATGAGTTAGCAAAATCAGACTTAGCCGGAGGTAGTGTTTGCTTAAAATTAGTAATTTTCTTGTTTTCAACCTGTCGCTCAAACAAACTACTTTCAATATGCATTGCTAAAATATTTCTGCTAATACCATG
>SKIJ01000117.1 GCA_007116495.1 Cryomorphaceae bacterium
ATCCCAAACATATTAAAAACCCCAATTGCCTTTTAAAGTAATTGGGGTTTTTTGTTTACATGTAGCTGGGCTTTCCTATGGCTTCGTAAATGAAATCAAACGTAGATAGCACTTCCGGTTTCCCATTTACAACGGCAACATCGTGTTCAAAGTGAGCCGACGGCTTACCGTCGGCAGTGACGATGTTCCACCCATCGGGAAGGTGTTTCACGCGGTGTGTACCAAGATTTATCATCGGCTCAATGGCTACGACCAACCCTTCCTTTATTTTTTTACCTCGTCCTCGACGACCATAATTAGGCACTTGCGGATCCTCGTGCATGGATTTACCCAAACCGTGGCCTACCAACTCGCGAACCACACCGTAGCCATGGGTTTCTGCGTGGGTTTGTACAGCATATCCAATGTCTTCAATGCGGTTCCCTTCTTTGCACGCAGCGATACCCAACTCTAAACTCTCGTGGGTAATTTTGAGTAGTTGCCGCACATCTTCTGCCACCTCTCCTACTTCAAAGGTAAAGGCATGATCTCCGTAAAAACCGTTCATAACAACACCACAATCAATGCTTATGATGTCGCCATCCTGTAGTGGCTTTTTCGTAGGGATTCCATGAACAACTTGCTCATTGATTGAGGTGCAAAGGGTGTTTGGAAAGCCGTACATACCTAAGAAGCCGGGAACTCCATTGTGGTCGCGAATAAATGCCTCAGCCAATTTGTCTAAATGCAATGGCGCAACACCGGGTTTAATCTCAGAAGAGAGCATTCCTAAGGTTTTGGACACAAGTAATGCCGATTCACGTATGATGGATATTTCTTCGTTTGACTTATAGTGAATCATGCTTATTTTTTAAATAATTTTTTTAAAATGGATTTTTTGGGTTCGATAACGGTCTCTGACCCTGTAATCGCTTGGTAAATTTCCCCCCATCCATTCATGCCGCCTACATTGCGATCATCGATGAATATCTCTGCTTTTATTTTTCTAGACATCACTCTTCGATCATAAACTTCATCGGGAAAGTTTTGGTTTACTGCATAAAATTCTACGCCGTGCTTTTTACAGAACTCCACAGCTTGCTTGAGTTCCTTTCCAAAACGAACGGTCCAGAGTATTAGGCGGTAACCATCGCGCTCTAATCGTTTTAAAACCTCGAAGGCAAACGGTTTAGGCTTGCCTATTTCCGGGAAATTATCTTCGACAATAGTGCCGTCAAAATCGACGGCAATTATTTTAGCATTTTCATTTATCATGTTTATTAACAATTGATTGGTTCGTTTTTTCTGCGTTTCTCTTAGCTATATTACAACACTAACGTTAAACAATGTTTTTATTGGGTTTGGTGTCGACGTGAATGATGACATTTCCGGTCATCTCGTCCGGTAAAGACAACCCCATCCATGTTAATATAGAAGGTGCTAAATCACCCAACTTACCATCGTTTAACGTTGGTGTGATGTGGTTATCTAAAACAAAGAGAGGCACCGGTTGATTTGTATGCGCTGTGTTAGCTGTTCCATCGGCATTTCGCATGCAGTCGGCATTGCCATGATCTGCAAGTACAACGCACATGTAGTCGTTTTCGAGCGCGGTATTTACAACCTTACGCGTACATTCATCTACGGTTTCGCATGCCTTTACTGCAGCGTCCATCACGCCCGTATGCCCCACCATATCGGGATTGGCAAAGTTCAAGCAAATGAAGTCAGCGGTGCGTTTTTCGAGTTCCGGTACAATGGCATTTGTAATGTCCCAAGCACTCATCTCAGGTTTCAAATCATAGGTAGCCACCTTTGGGGAGGGGCACAAGATGCGCTTTTCCCCGGCAAACGCTTCCTCCCTTCCACCGGAAAAGAAAAACGTTACGTGGGGGTACTTTTCGGTTTCTGCAATGCGAATTTGCGTTTTCCCGTGGTTAGCAAGCACCTCGCCTAACGTGTTTTTCAGGTTGTCTTTTTCGTACAATACGTTGATTCCGGTAAACGTTTCATCGTAGCGTGTCATGGTATAATAATGAATATTTAGCGGGGTCATATTGTACTCAGGAAATGCTTGTTGCGTTAACGCCTGAGACATTTGCCTACCTCTATCCGTGCGAAAATTGGCGCTAATCACCACATCGCCATCCATAATAACATCGTCGTTGGCACCAAGCCAATAAGGTAACACAAACTCATCGGTGGTTCCCAATGCGTAACTTTTGGCCAAAGCATCAAGCGGGTTAGCAACTTGTTCACCACGAGCATGCACCCATAAATCGTATGCTTTGGCAAGGCGCTCCCAACGTCGATCTCTGTCCATGGCGTAATATCGACCAATCAGCGAAACAACCTTAGCATTTGTCTCGCTTGCGTGTGCCATCAAATCTTTCACATACGCGATGCCTCCGTGCGGGTCGGTATCGCGGCCATCGGTAAATGCATGAATGCGTGTTGGTATACCGGCACGATGAGCTGCCGTCATAAGGGCCTTGATGTGACTGATGTGTGCGTGAACACCGCCGTCGGATAGCAAGCCCATGATGTGTAGTGGCCGACCGGAAGCACGTGCTTTTTCCAAAGCGTAATTGAGTACTTTGTTTTCGTAAAATTCAGAAG
>SKIJ01000161.1 GCA_007116495.1 Cryomorphaceae bacterium
ACAAACTACGCCATCGAAAACAGTTTCGATAGCTCCTTTCTGGATGGATCAAACCGAAATTACCAACAACGAATACCGCCAATTCATTCAGTGGGTAAGGGATTCTATAGTTCGCCACCGCCTAGGTGAGGATGGTATGGTTGATGGCTATGAGTTTAACGACCCTGCTGAAATGCGTAATCCGACGTTTTTTGACGAATATATCATGGTCAATTACCCTGAGGAGATGCAGAAGTCAATCAATTGGGATCCACGTCTTGAGTGGCGTAAAGAACGTTATCCAAGTTTGGAATACACCGAGATTATTGAGTCCATCTATTTACCTCCCGAAGAGCGTATGTTGGGCGAACGCATGGTTGATGCGCGCCAATTGAACTACACTTATTTTTGGATTAACAAACAAAAAGCGGCCAAACGGGATAACCGTGTAACATTCGACTTTGACGACGACAGTGGTTATGACGATGATTTTTACTATCGTGACTACATTAAAGAAACCCAAGAGTATTCTAATCGTAGCTCATTCTTTGAACAAGAAACAATCAATATCTATCCCGATACGTTAGCGTGGGTTCACGATTTTGCTTATTCATATAATGAACAAATGCACGATAATTATTTTTGGCACATTGCCTACGATGATTATCCGGTTGTAGGTCTTACATGGAAGCAAGCCAATGCGTTTTGTAATTGGAGAACCAAATATCGCAATGCCTATTTGCGCTCTGGTGGAGAATATACCGAACAAGAATTCCGTTTACCAACTGAAGGAGAATGGGAATACGCCGCGCGTGGAGGCATTAAAAACATGACTTATCCTTGGGGTGGACCTTACGCTACAAATAGTTCAGGCTGTTATTTAGCAAATTTTAAACCTCAACGTGGAAATATGACGGCTGACGGTGGTTTTTATCCGGTAAAAGCTACAGCCTATAATCCTAATGGATATAACTTGTTTAACATGGCTGGTAATGTGTCGGAATGGACGAGTTCTGCTTACAGAACAGCATCGTATTACTATGCAAACAACTTCCAGCCTGATTTTCAATATAACGCTGAAGAGGGTGATGACGAAGGTCTAAAACTCAAAGTGATTCGCGGAGGGTCATGGAAAGATGTTGCTTACTACATGCAAGTAAGTACACGCGACATGGAATACCAAGATACAGCAACCAGCTACATCGGTTTCCGAACTGTTCAGAGTTTCCTCGGAAGAGACTTTGGTGATTTTTAACTTTAACTTTAACTTTTAAATTTTTAGAACGTATGGCATTGATTGATGTTAACAGTAAGGGCTTTAAGAACTTTATGGCAAAGCTCTATGGATTGGGAGCAGGTGTGGTTATTCTTGGAGCGATGTTTAAAATTCTTCACTGGCCTGGTGCAGATATTATGTTGATTGTTGGTCTATCAACAGAGGCGGTAATATTTTTCTTTTCTGCCTTTGAAAAACCCGCATCAGAATACGATTGGTCATTGGTTTATCCTGAACTTGCTGGAATGGAAGACTTAGACGAAGTAGAAGATCGCTTGGCACCACGCGGCGGCAATACAGGTGTTTCCTCAAGCGTTACTGAAGAACTTGATGCAATGCTTGAAGATGCAAAAATTGACTCTGAATTAATTCAAAGTCTTGGTGATGGTCTCCGTCGTTTTGGAGATGCTGCATCAAAACTTAATGAAACTGTAGATGCGTCAGCTGCAACTCAAGAGTATGGTGAGCAACTCAAGATGGCCAGCAAAAATATGGAATCACTCAATGCGTTATATGCCGTTCAATTAGAAGGTTCTGCAAATCACGTTGAAGCTCAAAATTCCTTGATGGAAAAACTCAACGAAAGCTTGTCTAATTCTGATCGCCTTACCAACGAAGTGAACAGCTTAGTAACTAATATGAGTAGTTTGAATAACGTTTACGGAGGCATGCTTAATGCTATGAACGTTAACCGTAACTAGGTTCAATCAACAAGTAACTAAACCTCAACAATAGAACACAGAAAGAATGGCAGGAGGAAAACTGAGTCCAAGACAAAAAATGATCAACATGATGTATCTCGTGTTGACAGCTCTCTTGGCGTTAAACATATCAAAGGATATTTTGGATGCTTTATCCAAACTTCAATACGACCTTGAATCTTCAGCTACGGCTATTCACAACAGCAGCCAAAAAATCTACAATGATTTTAATCTTGCTGCTGAGGAAAACCCCGAACGTGCTGGTGAATGGAGAGACCGTGCAATGGATGTTAAAGCTGTCTCAAATGAAACGTTTGATTTCATCGAAAACATGAAAAATGAGCTTATAGCTCTTCATGGTGAAATTGATGAAGACGGTAAACTTCCAGGTGCTGATAAGCGAGAAAAAGCCGGTAACTACCTCCTTAACCCGGAAAAAATGGGTGGAGCTGATGGCGGACGCAAAATGAGAGAACAACTCAATAAGTTTCGTGAAAAACTCAAAGGGATGGTTGATAACAACCCCCAACTTGTGAAAACGCTTGATCGAGAATTTGATACCTCTCCTCAACCTATTGGTAAGAATTCCGTTACGACTGCTGAATGGGAAAAAGTTTTGTTTGACCATGTTCCTCTTGCAGGAGTAATGACGTTTTTGTCAAGTTATCAGTCTAAGGTAAGATCTGCGGAAGCCAGTGTAATTTCTGAACTCCAAAAGCAAATCGATGCCGGTACACTTAAGTTTACAGGTGTTAAAGAAGTTGTTGTTCCCAGGTCAACATATGTGACTACCGGAGATACGTTTAGAGCAGACGTGTTTTTAGCAGCGTATGACGATACTCAGGAACCGGAAATAATTCTTTACGAATATGACCGTGATTCAAACCGCATTGGTGAAGGTATCAAATTGAGTTCTGATCAAATTAGAAATGGTACCGGAGAGATAGCGTTTCCAGCTAATCAAACAGGTGAGCGTTTTTGGGGTGGTGTCATTCGCCTGGGAAGTGGTGAAACCGCAGTTGAACGTCCATTTATTCGTTCCTACACAGTAGCACCTCCATCTGCCGTTATTTCACCAACGAAAATGAACGTGCTTTATCGTGGTGTAGACAATCCACTAGAGATTAGTGTACCCGGAGCAGACCCATCTGATTTGGAAGTTACTGGCCCTGGAGTATCTCGCCAAAGCGACGGTACTTACATTGCCGATGTAACCAAGGTGAAAGGTACTGAAATCGACATTAACGTCAGCGTTAAAGGAAAACCATTCCGTCAAAGTAAAAAGTTTCGTATCAAAGGGTTACCTCCAGCTACGGGTATGGTACTTAAGAACAGATCTACCATTTATTCGAAAAATGCTGTTAAGAATGCTACAGTAGAAGCTGAATACAAAGATTTTGCTTTTGATTTGACCCTTCAAGTTCTTTCGTTCGATGTTGTAATCCCGGGTTTTCCTCCACAAACAATTCGAGGTACTCGGTTTGATGAGGGTGTGAAAAAACGAATCGATGCGTTGCGACCAGGTTCAACCATTGTTATTCGTAACATCAAAGCTAAAGGACCTAAAGGCATTAACGTTACGGATATATCTCCCATTACGTTTGATGTAAACTAAAGAACATTTGTGCGCACCTAAGCGGTGCGCACACCTTTGTTCCATTAATAAAAATACAAGTTATGAACCGTCTTACAATTGCTGTAATCGCCACAGTTTTTAGTATTACTTCCTCTTACGCACAAGTACTTTCTCCGGAGGATGATGGACCAATCGCTAAAAACGAACGCATTTATCACAACAATCAAGTCATCGATTTCCCTCTACCCAGAGAAATCGATCAAATGTTTTCCCATAGACATTGGGAGCGCATCAACGTACGTGAAAAAGCAAACCATCACTTGTACTATCCCGTAATGCCACTCCCCGACCGTAAAAGTCTTTACGATGTTTTGGTTGATGGCATCATGAATGAAGGAACAATCATGGAGGTTTTTGCCGACGACCGTTTCGAAATCCCCTACACAAATGAAGAGATTTCAAACAATGTGAGGCAAGTTGATACTGCGTGGAATCGCGATAACCCATTCGAATGGGATTACATTGATACCATTGATGTAACAGCAAAAGATGTGTTATACTATACGGTAAAATCTGATTGGTACATGGACAAGCGTCGTGGGCAAATGGAAAACTACATCATTGGTATAGCGCCCACAGTTCAACATCCAAAAACAAAAGATATTTACCCACTATTTTGGGTATGGTTTCCCGACGCTCGTTACGCTTTAGCGACCAATGTATCGTTTAATCGCCAAAACAACGCAGCGCGCATGACCTTTGACGAGGTGTTCAAAATGCGCTTCTTTGATTCTGTAATCATTAAAGAAGACAATGTATATGACCGTGCTGTTGCTGATTACAAACGCCGCAACAACCTTGATCAATTGCTCGAGTCGCAGCGTATTAAACAAAACTTACGCAACTTCGAAAACGATTTGTGGGAGTATTAAACTTCATTTTAAAAGCCCAAAAAGAAGACGCCATTAGGCGTCTTTTTTTATATCCATGTATTCCAACTGTAGAGAAAAAGAATCCAAAATGAAACATATACTTATCGTGGGTCAAGGCATAGCCGGTACCGCAATTGGATTTAGACTTATGCAACGCAACTTAAATGTTACGTGGATTGATAATCAAAACTTATCTAATGCATCGCGTGTTGCCAGCGGACTCTATAATCCAATTGTGTTAAAGCGCATGCGATTGGTGCACCTCGCTGATGCGTTCAATGAACAAATCTATTCATTCTACAAATCTCTAGAATCGTTTACCAAAAACACGTTTTTTTATCCGAAACCCATATATCGTGTTTTACACAGTATTGAAGAGCAAAACAATTGGTATCAACTTAGTGAAAATCCTAAATGGTCAACCATGTTAGGAGACATCGTGAATGACAATAACATAAAGGCTCCATTTGGTCTAGGCACCGTTCAGCAAACTGGATGGGTTGATACTGCAAACATGATTGCGTCCTTTCGTGAAAGGATAAAAGACAAAGTTTTAGATCATGTTTTTGTCCCTCAACATTTAGAACACAAAAACAACGGGTATGAATATCGCGGTGTTTACTACGATGCTGTGGTTTTTGCTGAAGGATGGAAAGCAGCTAAAGACAATCCCTACTATCCCAAAGACGCGTTCAGGCCATCAAAAGGAGAGCTGTTAACCTTAAAACTTGACGACCGTGATACACCCAACCGAATTTTTCATTTTAAGCATTTTCTCATTCCACTTAGGGATGGTCAAACCTACCGAACAGGGGCAACCTATGTACATGGTGACTTATCGGAAACACCTACCGAAAAAAGTAGAATTGAAATGCTTGAATCGCTCAAAACAATTTACTCGGGTAAGACTGAGGTGATAAAACAAGATGTTGGGATCCGAGCTGCAACCAAAGATCGCAAACCAATGGTTGGAAGGCATCCTCTGCACAAAAACATCTATTTTCTCAACGGACTCGGAAGCCGTTCCATTTTAATGGCTCCGTATTTATCTCACCTGTTAACAGAACAAATGCTCAACAACGGAGATATTGAACCGAGCATTGATATCAGTCGTTTTTTTTAGCGCGTTTGATGAACATGTGCGCCCAAATGGATCTTGACAACCTAAATACCGGCGGGGCTAAAACAAGCAGTACACCCGATAAAACAATGACTATCTCCCAAATACCAGGACTATAAAAAATGTTCATCAAAACAAGGACGGCCACAAAAAGAGCAACCGTAACTGCATAGCTAACATACATCGCACCATAAAAAAATCCGGGCTCGGGCTCATAGCGCTGACCACAATTAGGGCAGTTCTTATACATAGACGCCAGCTTGTTTAACTGATAAGGATTATCGGTTTTAAATAACTTTCCTTCACGGCAAGACGGGCAGCGCAATGCAAAAACAGATGCTAAAAGGGAACGGGGCATATTAGATGTTTTATTAAGATTTATATAGACAACAAATATATTAGTCGTTGTTTTTATCAGAAGTGGTAGTTTAACACTAAAGTTGTATGAAATATATTGACGCGATTCATGATGAAGTTATAAGGCAAATCTTCCGAAGATGTTCTAATCTTTGCCATCAATAAAACATACGTTTCTAACCCCTGAGCATAGCCTTTGTGATCTATGTGCAAATCTAAATTGGTGTGGATATATGATGGAATTCCGTACTTATTCAAGCGATGCTCAAAGGGACTGGGACGGTCTACATAGCCTACAGACAAGGATGACCAAATGGATTTTCGGGGGTGGTTGTAACGAATTCTTGTCGACACAGCGTGTACATCGCCCATGCCTTCCATTCGTTCCCTCGGAATAAATGCAAAAAAGGGTTCCCTTCCCCACTCTCTCGGAAACTGATACCTTCCGTGGTCTGTAATGCGGTTGTAATTCAACGTCGTTTCCCAGTTATTAGACCTAAACCCTGTACGTGCACCAAACACATAAGATTGATGGTCTTCAAGCACATAAGTGAGTGCTTGATTCTTGTTACCACCGTTGTTAATGGCATGCTGAGCAACAAACTGTAAACCTCCAATAAGACCGTTATTCTTACGAGCGTTGATGTCTGCTTGCAACATGGCGGTGTTCATGACATTATCGATGTAAAAGTCCCATACATGCAAGTGCAACCATGACGTTGGTTTATGGTGAAGACCCAGAATACCCACACCTGAAGAGGAGATATTGTCGCGGTACTGATGGGGTTGACCATCGGGTGCTAGTCCCATAGGATGAGCGCCAATGGATTCCCCCGTATTGTACCAACGTATGGTACTTCGGGGTGAGAAGGCATAGATAAAACCTCCCTCAATGTGCGTGTTCTTCCACTCTCTTGAATCAAAGTAAACACCCTCTACTCCAGTAGGACGCATTCGACCGTCCTGTAGGTTGATGAACGGCGTATTGAGCAACTGTTTACCAAACGTAATTTCCGTATTTGAAAAATTATAGGTCAACATAAGTTCCTCTAATCGATCCATGTCCTCAGAATTGAATGGATCGGTGATGTCGAATAATGCTACTTCGTAACGGCTCTTCTGTCCCGTTTTAGGATCTGGATTTTGCAAATTATGTGAACCGACATTAAAGATGTAAAAACCACTTACGCCAAAAGAAAAACCGTGAAAACGGGCAGTGTGAAAGCGAATACCTCCACCGGCAGCATTAGCCCAAAAATTTTGTAAATCGCCTTGGTTGTTAGTGCTCATAAACATGTAGCGAAAATGCCCGTGAACACTTCCCGCCTTAAAAGCGCCTAGCAACGAGGTGGTGTCATCAGAAGCTTTGTCACTTCCCCTCCACATATCAGGTTTTTCCAATACCTCCTGATGCTGAGCCACAGCAATCGTTACAGATAATATGAAAAACGTCAAAAGCGCCGTAAGCCTATTGAACATTTCGTGAAATATTAACCTTGAGAATTACCCTTTTACAACAGCATCAACACTGCCCCAGCCGCCGCCATTGAGTACATTGTACCCCTTTTGTTGGAGAATGCGCTTGGCCATGGCACTGCGGCTACCCGTACGACAAAAAACAATCACAGGCTTATCCTCTGGAATTCTTTTAAGATTTGACGATAGTCTATCAAGAGGAATGTTAACTGCGTTTTTTACTGTACCTGTCTTGAACTCACCAGGTGTTCGCACATCTAATAACGTGGCGTTATTGTCTAAGTAAGCTTTAATTTTCTTTTGCTTGCCGCCAAAAAGTGCTGAAAGTATTCCCATTGTGTAACAATTATTTTTATTGGCACAAAAGTACAGCATTCGGCAATCCTCATCTAGTGACTTTTATCACCCCTATTTTAGCAGGTATCAAAATTTGACAACGTAGAATAAAGAATGATGGCGTAAAGGAAAAAGCGTGCAAAACGCGCAAGTGCAATTGTCCAAAATAATCGAAACGGGAATCGCACCATTCCGGCCACAACACTAACGGGAGAAAACGGCAGCGGTGCCATGGCAGAAAGAAATACCAAAAGTCCGCCAAACTTTCTAATTTGTGTAAACTGTAGCGCAAACTTTTCCTCTACCCAATACTGAATTGTAGGTATTTTGTAGAGAAGCGTACCGTAGCCGTAACTGATTAAACCTCCTACATAACTACTCAGCGCTAATATAAATACCATTAGATACGTATTCGGTAACGACTTTGCCCAAATGATGTACATATCCGGAGGAAGAAGCCCCAAGAACGTTTCCGATAAAAAAAGAGTGGCGACAATCAGTACCACCGGGAGCCGAGTAAACCAATCACACATGATGGTATTGAGGTCTATCACGTGTGTAGTAAGAACATATAGTAAGGCTCCAAAAACGCCCAATACGAGCAACAACTTAATTACGTTTTTTCCCAGAAAGGTATATCCACCAGTACGCTTATAATAGTGATGGTAAAGCCTACTGCGCTCGCTTAAATCTCGTTTATTCTTTCCCAATGCCGATTTTATTTTAAAGTTTGCAAAATTAATTTAATCACATAAAATCTTTCGTTAATGTTGCCTAAATAAAAAGTATGATATTTATTCCGTAAGTATGTTTAACCTTTGTAACAACTTTTGAAACAACCGCAATCTTCTAAATGGTGTACGTCTACAATCGAATAACCGCATTCTTAAAACTCATTGGTCCCGGCCTCTTATTTGCCGCCGCCGCCATCGGAGTTTCTCACCTGATACAAAGCACCCGTGCAGGCGCCTTGTATGGACTTTTCTTTATCCCCATCATATTGATTACCAACTTACTCAAGTGGCCTTTCTTTGAAGCCGGACCGCGCTATGCACAGATTACCGGAAAAAGTCTCATACATGCTTATACGAAAGACAACCGCTGGGGATGGCCACTTGTTGCGGGAATCACCATATTAAGCATGTTCATCGTCCAAGCCACAGTGACCATGGTGACCGCCGGTTTGTTTCAGTTTTTAATCCCTCTTCCCGAATGGGTGATTATTGCTGGTTTACTCATCATTTCATCACTATTATTGACCAGTGGCGCTTATAAACTGCTGGATAAAGTCATTCGCTACGTTGTTCTCATTCTAGCAATATCTACAGTAGTAGCTGTTTTAATTGGGCTTCAACTCCCCATACCTACATTTGACATTCAAGCGTTTTCTTGGACAAATGCTGTTGATATTGCCTTTTTGGTGGCTTTGCTGGGATGGATGCCCGCGCCGCTCGACATCAGCATCTGGCACTCTACGTGGACGCTTTCGGCAAAATCTGCGGGTGAAAAAAAAGCGTACAATCCTTGGGACTTTAGAATTGGGTACTGGGGAACCACGGGCTTCGCCATTCTATTTTTATTGCTCGGGGCTCTATTTCTCTTTCACAGTGATGGCGAGATTCCCGGAAGTGCGGTGGCCTTTTCCACTCACTTGATGAATGTCTATCAATCGGCCTTGGGAAGTGCCTACTGGCTGGTGGTAATTGCTGCTTGCGCCTGTATGTTCTCTACCACACTTACCGTTCTGGATGCCTATCCACGAGTATGTGTGTTTCTCAAGGCCAATCAAAACAAGGAATCAGAAGAAGAAACGTTGCCCATGCGGTATTATAGGCCATTGGTCTACATCACAGCCGTGATGGCATTTGTGATTACCACGTGGTTTTCCGGACAAATGATCGCGTTGGTTCAGTTGGCCACCACCATTGCATTCCTTAGCGCCCCGGTGATTGCGTGGCTCAACATTCGCGCCATGCAGCAATTGCCGAAGTCTGATCAACCAGGACGATTTAGTCAATGGATGAGTTATGGCGGCTTGCTGTTTCTGATTTTATTCTCCTTGTATTATATATATTGGGTATGGTTGATGTAGTGGT
>SKIJ01000123.1 GCA_007116495.1 Cryomorphaceae bacterium
ACCACGACGAGATTTACGGTGTCAACCTAAAACAAACCTGGCGTTCGAGCACTTACGGTGACGAAGGCTATTTGTTTTTGATGATTGATTTTGAAGATGAAGACCACCCGCTGATTCACGTTCGCGCTTGGCAACCGGAGAAGGATACGCCGATGGAGGAGGTGATAGAGTTGGGAGATTTTGATATCGTGAAGTAGCAGCACATATCATTTGTTGACCAATAAAAAAGCAGGCCATCGGCCTGCTTTTTTACGTTATTATTGAAACACACATTTACATCATGCCGTAAGAACGCTTCACGAAGTTTTCTAGGGCTTCTCCTTTAAGAAGCTGTTGACTCAACATCGCTAGGTCGTTGGCTTGTTTTACCATCGACTTTTTCTTGTCTTCGTCAGACTCCTCTACAACGCGTTTGGTGAGTGGGTGGTTGGCATTCCAGATGAGGTTGTACGTCTCCGGTAAGTTGGCCATGCCGTAGAACCCACCACCACCGGTTGCTTCCATTTCCTTCATGCGGCGCATGAATTCCGGCATGGTAATCATCACGGGGCCTTCCGTTTCGCTTAAATTGTCAACGGTAACGGTAAACAGTTTGGCGTCAATAAGTTCTTCTACGGTCTTCTTGAGGCCTTCTTTTTGCTTTTCATCCAGCGTGCTGCTCGTTTCTTTGTCGTCTTTTTTGATCAATTGCTCTACCGGAGCACTATCTACGCGACTGAAGGTGATTTTTTCCAGTGCCGTTTCAAACTTTTGCACCAAGTGGGGCGTGAGTGGTGTATCCATCACAATGACCGTGTAGCCTTTATCTTCGGCTTTCTTGATGTAGCTGTGCTGCGCTTCGGTATCGGCGGCGTAAAGAACAACCAAATTACCGTCTTTGTCGGTGTGCTGTTCCTTAATGCGCTCACGCAGCTCGTCCATGGTATGGTACTCGCCTTTGGTGTCTTTATACAGTCCAAAGGTTTTTGCACGTTCAAAGAACTTGTCTTCCGAGAGCATACCGTATTCAATCAACACCTTAATATCCTCCCATTTTTTCGCAAAATCTTCGCGGTCTTGCTTAAAGAGTTGCTCCATTTTATCGGCCACTTTTTTGGTGATGTGTCCCGATATTTTCTTTACCTGAGCATCGCTTTGTAGGTAAGAACGGCTTACGTTTAGTGGGATGTCTTTACTGTCGATGACACCGTGTAGTAAGGTCAAAAAGTCAGGAACAATGCCTTCCAATGAATCGGTTACGAATACCTGATTCTGGTAGAGCTGAATTTTGTTTTGACGCACATCCATATTGGGTTTGATGCGTGGGAAGTACAAAATTCCGGTAAGGTCAAATGGATAGTCGACGTTCAAGTGAATATGGAACAACGGCTCTTCAAAGGTCATGGGGTAGAGCTCGCGGTAGAAGTTTTTATAGTCTTCGTCTTTGAGATCTGTGGGTGTCTTCGTCCAGGCGGGCTCCGGATTGTTGATGACGTTGTCTACGGTTTTCTTTTCTTCTTTGTCGTCGTCTTTTTTCTCGGTAATCTCCTTTGTGCCAAAGATGATGGGAACCGGTAAGAACTTACAGTATTTATTGAGAAGTTCATTAATGCGGTGGTCTTCCAAAAACTCCTCCGCGTCGTCCGCGATGTGCAAGATGATATCGGTGCCGCGTTCGTCTTTTCTGACACTGTCTAAGGTGAATTCCGGATTTCCTTCACACGTCCAGTGATTCCCTTCCTCGCCATCTTTAAACGAGCGCGTCAAGATTTCTACTTTTTTGGCTACCATAAAGGCAGAGTAGAAACCAAGTCCAAAGTGACCGATGATGCCTTTGTCGGCGCCTTTGTCTTTGTATTTGTTGACGAAGTCTTCGGCACCGGAGAAGGCCACTTCGTTGATGTATTTTTCAATTTCTTCGGCGGTCATACCCACACCCTTGTCGGAGATGGTGATGGTCTTGGCCTTTTTGTCTACGTTGATGCGGATGCTCAAGTCTCCCAATTCTCCGTTGAATTCTCCGATGGATGCCAAGGCTTTAATTTTTGTGGTGGCATCGACGGCGTTGGAGACCAATTCCCGCAAAAATATTTCCTGATCTGAGTACAGGAATTTTTTGATGATGGGGAAGATGTTTTGAGCGGTTACGTTGATATGTCCTTTATTCATGATGTATAAATTTTTCCCATCATTAACCAAAGCATATGCCGTCGGCGGTTGTATGCCAAGATGACATAAAAAAAGCCGAGCATCAGCCCGGCTTTCGTCATGTGTTGTTGTGAACGCTTAGTGAACCTCTCTTTCAGAGAAAAAGAAACGTCCTTCGATTTGTGCATTTTCGTCGCTGTCAGACCCGTGAATGGCGTTGGCGCTGATGTCTTTTGCGTATAATTTACGGATAGTTCCTTCCGCAGCTTCTGCCGGGTTGGTTGCTCCGATAAGGGTGCGGAAATCAGCAACGGCATTGTCTTTTTCAAGGATGGCAGCAACGATGGGGCCGGAGCTCATGTAGTCAACCAGTTCGCCATAAAAGGGGCGTTCTTTGTGGATGGCGTAGAATTGCTCGGCATCGTGCTTAGACAACTGGGTGTATTTCATC
>SKIJ01000063.1 GCA_007116495.1 Cryomorphaceae bacterium
GAAAAGGAAGTTTGGACGGAAAACACAACCGGCGATAAAATCGTCGTGCACAAATCGCTTAACGAAGGTCAAGAGGCACAATACATTACTGAACGCATCGTAGACCACCAACTCAACGATAACATCAGTTACAGCGATGCTGCCATTTTGTACCGCACCAATGCGCAAACCCGCTCATTGGAAGAAGCCCTGCGCAAAAAGGGAATCCCCTACCGCATCTATGGCGGTTTGAGTTTTTACCAACGTAAAGAAATCAAAGACCTCCTCGCCTATCTAAGGTTATCAATCAACCCCAGCGACGAAGAAGCCTTCAAACGCATCATCAACTATCCGGCACGTGGTATAGGCACCACTACCCTAGACAGATTGGTGAATCTATCTAATGTTCACGAGAAATCACTCTGGGAAGTCGCCTCCACCATCAACCAATACAGCGACACATTTAATAAAGGAACCGCCACAAAAATCAGTAACTTTGTTTTAAAAGTTCAAAATTATCGGGGAATGATTAACCAAGGCATCCCCGCCAATGAGATCGCGGAAGAAGTTGGAAAAAACAGCGGTTTACTTCCCGAGCTTGCCAAAGACAAAACACCGGAAGGCGTATCGCGCTACGAAAACATTCAAGAACTGCTCTCGTCCATCGAAGAGTTTGTCGCCACGCAGAAAGAACTGGAAGACGGCGACCCCAGTTTGGAAAATTTCCTCAGCGATGTAGCACTCATCACAGATGCCGATACTCAGGCCAACGAAGATGAGCCGGCAGTATCACTCATGACCATTCACCAAGCAAAAGGCTTAGAATTTCCCTACGTCTTTATTGCGGGAATGGAGGAAAACCTATTCCCCAACATCATGACCCTGACGTCAAGGGTTGACTTAGAAGAAGAACGTCGACTTTTTTACGTAGCTTTGACACGTGCGGAAAAGAAGCTATATTTGACCTATTGCCATACGCGTTATCGCTGGGGAAAAATCAACCACAACGAACCAAGTCGATTCATCGATGAAATAGATGATGCATTCGTACAATTTGACGTCCCCGACTTCCACCCGTACGATGAGCCTCAACTTTTTGGAACTCCAGGTTCATTCCAATCGCAATCTAATTCGTTCACTAAAAAACCATCCATGTCGGAAAGCAAGCAAAAAACCGCAAGCAAAAACAGAAAACAAGAAACAACCGGTGGTGCCTACGCCGCCAATCGAAAAAACCTTAGACCCTTATCTTCTTCGGAACCCGAAGGCGAAGACAAGTTGGTTAAACTCAAAGAAGACCAAAGGGTCATTCACGATAAATTTGGTCGCGGTGTCGTTTTGAGTGTGTCCGGAGAAGGTAGCAACGCTAAAGCAACCATCCGTTTTGAAAAAGCAGGAGAAAAAACACTGCTGATGAAATTTGCTCGGTTACGAAGACTGGGATAATCATACATTAATATGGAATATAATTCTGCCCGAGAGGCGTTGATTCTTCCGGAGTACGGTAGAAACATTCAAAACATGGTAAAACACGCCATGACCATTGAAGATCGCAAAACACGTAACGATGCTGCAAAGGCCATCGTAGAAGTGATTGGCAACTTGGTTCCCCATCTTCGCGATAACCCGGACTACCGCCACAAGCTATGGGATCACCTCTTTATTATGTCGAATTTTGAACTCGATGTAGACAGCCCCTACGGTAAGCCTGAACCCGAAACGTTTACCAGCCCACCCGAACGCGTTGAATACCCCAAAAAAGCGAGAAAATACCGTCACTACGGACAGTTGGTGTTAAAGATGATTGACAGTGCTTGTCATATGGAAGAGGGAGAAGAACGCACCCGTGCCGAGCTCGCCATTGCCAACCACATGAAGAAAACCTACCTTCTTTGGAATAAAGACAATGTTGACGATGACGTTATATTTAGCGACCTAAGCGACTTGAGCAATGGAAAGATTCAACTATCTGAACAAACATTGATTTCTAAGAAGTCCGTGAGTAATTTAGGGCCGCACAATAAGCCCCTAAAAAAACAAGGCAAACGCCATTATAAAAATTACAAGAAAAAACGGTACAATAAAAACAACCGTCAAAAATAAACAACCAGTATGGGAACCTTTAAAATAGAGGGCGGCCAAAGACTACAAGGCAATATAACGCCTCAGGGCGCAAAAAACGAGGCCTTGCAAATCTTATGTGCAACGCTTTTGACCTCCGAGCCCATTGAAATTGAAAACATCCCCGACATCATCGATGTCAATAAATTAATTGTTTTACTCAAATCACTTGGTGTAAAAAGCGAGTGCTTAGACAAGGGTAAATGGCGCTTTCAAGCAGACGACATAGACATCGCATTTCTCGAATCCGATGCATTTCGCGAACAGGGGTCTGCTCTCCGTGGTTCTGTCATGATTGTCGGCCCTCTTTTAGCTCGTTTTGGAAAAGGATACATTCCAAAACCCGGCGGAGATAAAATTGGTCGTCGGAGATTAGATACCCACTTTACCGGTTTCCAAAAACTTGGTGCGACCCTTCGCATCAATCCCGATGAAGCTTTTTACGGCGTGGAAGCTAAAACCCTAAAGGGAACTTACATGCTGCTCGACGAGGCGTCGGTTACCGGCACGGCTAATATTGTGATGGCAGCTGTTTTGGCTAAAGGCACCACAACCATCTACAATGCTGCATGCGAGCCCTACCTTCAACAACTCTGTAACATGCTCAACCGAATGGGTGCCCAAATTTCCGGCATTGGCTCAAATTTGCTAACCATAGAAGGCGTCGAAAAATTAGGAGGCACAACCCACCGTATGCTTCCGGACATGATCGAAGTTGGCAGTTGGATTGGGTTAGCTGCTATGACAGGATCGGAAATCACCATCAAAAATGTCAATTACGAAGCGTTGGGTGTTATACCAGATGTCTTTCGCAAACTAGGCATCAAAATCGTTCGCCACAACGACGACATCATCATTCCCGAACACGACCATTACGAGGTGCAAAACTTCCTCGATGGCTCCATCATGACTATATCTGACGCTCCGTGGCCGGGTTTTACACCAGACCTACTTAGCATTATGCTCGTGGTAGCCACTCAAGCAAGGGGAAGCGTGCTCATTCATCAAAAAATGTTTGAAAGCCGATTGTTCTTTGTAGATAAACTCATAGACATGGGAGCACAAATCATTCTTTGTGATCCACACCGCGCTACGGTAATTGGGCTGGATAAAAAGGTGAACCTACGTGCCACAACCATGACGAGTCCGGACATTCGCGCAGGAATATCTCTTCTCATCGCCGCTCTGAGTGCAGATGGTGTATCAACCATTCACAATATCGATCAAATTGACCGCGGATACGAAAACATCGATGGTCGACTGTTGCAATTGGGCGCTAAAATAGAACGCATCGACTAGTAAGTGAGCGATCAAAAACAGACAACGGAATAACTTTCAGAAAAAATTACGTTATGTGCCCAGCAAACACTGCCTAAGGATGTAGTTTGCGCTTGTACATCTCCACGGTATTTTGCAAACCGTAATAGAGGGCGTCGCTGATAAGTGCATGCCCAATAGAGACTTCATGCAGCGGTTGAACATGTTCCGCAAACCACTCTAAGTTTTCTAACGACAAATCGTGACCAGCATTAACACCAAGTCCTATTTCGTGAGCATACGCCGCACACTGCGCATAACGTTTCACCGCCTCATCCTTGTTTTGCGCAAAACGGCTCGCGTAGGCTTCGGTGTACAGCTCTATTCTGTGCGCACCCAAATCACGAGCAGCTTTGATGAGCGACTCATCCGTTTCTATAAAAAGTGACGTACGAATGCCCGCTTGTTTGAAACGTTCCAAAATGGGACGAAGCATATCAGCATGCGCTATGGTATCCCATCCGGCGTTACTCGTAAGCACATCCGGTGGATCCGGAACCAGCGTTACCTGAGCCGGATGTGCCTCCAATACCATCTCCACAAACGAATCGGAAGGATAACCTTCAATATTGAATTCGGTAGTGAGCACCTTTTTCAGGTCATAAACGTCTTTTCGCGTTATGTGTCGCTCATCCGGTCGGGGGTGAATGGTAATGCCGTCCGCTCCAAACCGTTCTATGTCTAAGGCGGTCTTAACAACATTGGGAACATCTCCACCACGAGCATTTCTCAAAGTGGCGATTTTATTGATGTTGACACTTAATTTGGTCATGCGCTGGTCGATTTACGTTTTAATGTCATAACGGTTATCTCCGGCCAAATGCCTACTCTACCGAGAAAGCCTATATGACCAAATCCCCTATTGACGTATAAGTGGCGGTTATTTTCAGTGTATAAACCCGCCCATTTTGCGTAGCGAAATTTTACCGGACTCCATTTTATCCAGCCGGGAATTTCAACCCCAAACTGCATCCCGTGGGTGTGGCCACTATAGGTAACGTGGATGTGTTTGTTGTGATGTTTTATTTGTTCATCGAAATGTGAAGGGTCGTGAGACATAAGAAGTGTAAAGCCCTCTTTGGGTATTCGTTCAATTGCCGCGTCTAGATCGCCATATTGAGGAAACGGTGGTTTACCCCAATTCTCAACGCCCGCAATATACAATGCATCATTACCGCGCTTAAGCTCCACGGCTTCATTGCGCAGCAATTGGAAATCCATAGCTTCATGTGCGTCTACTACAGATTGGAAATTAGCCCGTTTTTCTTCGGCCGACCCCCAAGGAACGTAATCGCCGTAATCGTGATTTCCCAATACAGAAAACTTCCCCACTTTAGCCTTAACCGTTCGGTAAACAGACTCCCAACCGTGCATCTCTTTTGCTTCGTTGTTGACCAAATCACCGGTAAATAAAACAACATCCGGGTTAGCTTGATTGATGAGATTCAGTCCGCGGAGCACATCGTCTTTGCTGTCAAAACTTCCGGTGTGTAAATCGGATATTTGTGCAACGACAAACCCATCAAAGGCCTCGGGTAAATCGTCAAACTCCAGCGTTTTCTCAATTACTTGAAAGCGATACTTGCCCTTCCAAACGCCGTATAAAATTGACAAAAACGGTAACGCTGCCGTTCCTAAAGCCAACTGCGACACAAACCTTCTTCGACCTTTAATGAAAGACTCACCGGCTTCTCTTTGCCCGCTCAAACTCATCCAAGCACCTTCAAAAAAGCGCCATATATCTTCCCCAAACATCCAAAAACACACAAAAATCTTTGGCACGTATAGCACCAACATAATGGTCATGGTGTAATGAAAAACGTGTGCATTGCGCGTACCATTGAGCACCAAAATCAGCGAAGCGATTAACATTGCATATGCCAAGCCGGAAACCACCCAAAAAACCAAACGGTACTGTTCGTGATTCCGCGTAAAGGTTTTCCACGCTTGAAAGGCATAATAATCAATGAGTACAAGCAGGGCTACCGTAAAAAGACTGCGAATGATGTAGGTCATTAAGTGTGTGTTTATCTAAGCTGCAAAAATAACCTTATTAATCGATAAATGTTTCTCATTTATGTAAGGATGTCAAACCATCAGCCACCGCCCTCATAGCCAGTGATTGATGTATTCTTGATTGGGGTCGTACATCTGTTGTTGACGCTGGATGTTAAACACCCTTGATCTCGGATCGTGACCAACACCGGCCACGTACGTCCAATTCCCCCAATTGCTGTACACATCGTAGTCGATGAGTTGAGATTCAAACCACGCTGCTCCTGCGTACCAGGGCACATTGAGGTTATGCACCAGATAACTGCCTACATTTTGTCGGCCGCGGTTACTCATAAACCCGGTTTTGCGAAGTTCCGTCATATTTGCATCGATAAATGGCTCTCCGGTTGCACCTTGCTTCCAGCGCTCGTAATCGGTAATGCGAATACCTTTGATGTCTTTGGGCATTCTAAAAAAACGATTCCCCTCCGACCACGCACAAAACCGAAAGAAGTCACGCCACATCAACTCAAAAATCAACCAATAGGTACTCTGATTTTTAGTTCGCAGCGATTCGTACTTCTTTACTTGGTGGTAGATGAATCTGGCCGAAATGGCTCCTTGCGCCAGCCAAGGAGAAAACTTACTGGAGTAATCCGTGCCCAAAAGACCGTTGCGCGTTTTTTTGTACTCGGCCAATGCATCGGTTTCCCAAAAGTAATGTTCCAAGCGATCGAGCGCGGCCCTCGTCCCCCCTACAAAAGGAAATGCCGAACGAGAATCCCGCGACGCATCATCCAGCTCCGGTAAATCGCCCCAATCGCGGAACGTATCCGGTACGGTAAACGACGATGGAGTGGGAAAAAATGATCGTACGGAAGTAGTCTTTTCTACCTTCTTGCGAAATTGAGTAAATACGAAGGGAAGATTGGCTTGCGTAAACGGCAAATCATCCGGGTGGTAGAGCGTGTTGCCGTCGTAGCGATGAAGTGGTACTCCTAAAGAAGCTACCGCCGTTTCTTGCTGTTTTTCCTCATAGGCATCGTGGACGTAGGTATGGATGCCCTCAATCTCCTGCGAATCGATGAGCGATGCAAAAACCTCTTTTGGTGCGCCGTATTTTACGCAAAGATTACCTCCGCGCATTTGCAGTTCATCGCGCAGCGCCCGCAACCCCTCTATCAAAAAGCGCTTCCTATGCTTCCCCGTCCGTGGATTCCCCCAAGCATCAAGTGCATCATCTTTTGGATCAAAGACGTAGACGGGAATAATGCTTTTGTTTTGCAATGCGTGAAAAATATCGTGATCGATGATGCGTAAATCGTTGCGAAGCCAAATAATGTGTGCCATAAACGTACTATCTCAATTAGTGAAGATCAAGTATATCCCAATAGAAAATGCCTTGACAGTGTCTGACCATATGGTCAAACTGACTGCCATCAACCACTGTAAACAGATACAGGTTTTAACCAACAATCAAATCATATTGTTTCAAAACACATAATAACAATACCCGGTGTAAAAGTTATGATTCAAACGTCACGGATAACGCCTTAATTTCTGTAATATCGCTAAATGATGCGCGTGCTATTTTTTTCGCTCATAGCGATTACCGTTATTTCCTGCGACGGGCAAAAAAGAGTTGCTCAAGCGGAGTATCCCGAATTTGTATGGGACGACAACGGATCCCCGGTTTCCATTGAAAACAAGGAAGAAAGCATCGTTGAGCCAACTGCACGTACTTCCCAAACCACCAATTTAAACCAAGCGGTTGACGAATGGATTGGCACACCCTACAAATGGGGCGGCACCACAAAGAGCGGTGCGGATTGCAGCGGGTTTGCGTTGCGCATTTACGAAGACGTGTACAACAAGTCGTTGCCCGGCAGACGGGTTGAAGATTTTTTACAATCGGTGTCGTTTGTATCCCAAACCGAAGCCCAACCCGGTGACTTAGTGTTTTTTAGAATGAAAGGCCGACGCGTAGACCACGTTGGTATATACTTAGGAAACAATGCTTTTGCGCACGCAAGCACCTCAAAAGGCGTCATCATCAACTCCCTCAGCGACGCCTATTACCAAAAAAAGATGTTTAAGATTGGGCGTCCGAATTAGAGTTTATAGTTTTTGTTATTCTCAAATATTCTCTTTCGTATTCATTTGTGCCGATTTACAATTGGTTGTTACATAAAGAATTTGCAGAGTGTATGTTCGTGAAACGTTGTGGTATAGCTATACTTGGTTGTTACACAAAGAACCACCAAGGAGGCACAAAGGACCACAAAGATAAAACTTCGTGAAACTTAGTGCCTTCTTTGTGAAACTTTGTGGAATAGCTTTACAGGTAGGTTATTACACAAAGAACCACGAAGGAGTCACAAAGAACCACAGAGAAAAACTTCGTGTAACTTAGTGCCTTCTTTGTGAAACTTTGTGGAATAGCTTTACAGGTAGGTTGTTACACAAAGAACCACGAAGGAGTCACAAAGGATCACAGAGAATCAATTCATTATTTAGAACACATACATTTGGTATAGATAAAAAGTTAAAAACGCTGCGAATTATTTGCGTTTTTGCGAGAAAGATAAGTCGGTGTCTTTACAAAAAAAGAAAACTCAGCAAATACACTTACGGTTATATTAATTTCACTAAAACCCTTTATTAATCATTCTTTACAGCGTTTTTTTAGGCTTTTTAAATGCTAAAACATTGATTTTTATATGTTAAATGTTTTGTTTTTAAAAATTTTGTTTATACATTTGGCAAACTTTTACTAATCTTTAAAACTTTTAAATGATGAAAACGATTATTTTTGAAACGGCCAAACGGCCAAACGGCCAAACGGCCAAACGACAAAAACAGCATACGGGTTTATCAAGTAGTAATCGCTACATGTACTGTTTTTCTTTTGGTTCTTTCTAACTTCAAGCTTTATGCACAAGGTATAGAAACAACTGTAGATCCTTACATACCTTCTGAGCATTTTGGAAATGGCGATGCGTATGACTTCGATAAAGAAAGTGCACTTCAAGACAATTACATGTTCAGGTGGCCACTGCCTTTTGTCCCAGGCGAAGTAAATATTAAAGTCCGATTGCATTACATTAATGCACAAGGAAATTCTGTGCCAACCCAATTTTTAAGTGATGCTAAACAGTTTGTAGAAGATATTTATGGTGATAAGGATATAAATATCGTTTTCCAACCAGACCGAATATACAATCATAATGATTGGACACCTAGTCAACACCCACCTGCTTACATCGGTGATCTGAATTCAGTTAGAGTATTGTATGATGAATTCTTTGATGTATTTCCACCAGCAACACCCTTCGAAATTGATGAAATTCATGTAGCCATTTTTGATAAAGATTACACCAGGCGTGGTAATAAAAGAATGCCATACATAGATGCAACATCTTCAAGCACAGTAGAGCTACATCCAAGAGTCAATGTTTATTGGAAAAAGATACCGAACACAAAAGTTGCTTTTGGGCTTTTAAGAGAGAATCCATTAGGTTTTAATTATGATTATTTAGGGCCTTATGATGAAAGCAAAATTATTAAAGCGTCTCTTGCTGGAAGTTTAGGAACAGCGCTTGGGTTAATTCCATTGGAGTTACCTTATGAAATCAGAGAATCTTCAAACAGTGCCGCAATACCATCGGAAGGAAACTCAAATTGCCATAGAAGTGGCGATTTCCTTTGTGATACTAAACCATTTCCGGGTATGTCAAGTCCTGATTTTTATGCTACTTCTTGTAACTTTTTTTCCGGTAATGCTTTAGCCGCTCCTGCTAATAATATTATGGCATATCATGCAAATGAATACGGCTGCATAGATCACTTAACCGAAGAACAAGCTAGAAAAATAAGGTATGTTCTTTCAAACGACCATCACGTACATGGATGTCTAACAAACAACTCAACTCTTCAATTATTCAACTACGAAATCACACCATTAAGAACAGTCATAACCCAAAACACAACGTGGACTAAGCCAGCTGCGTTACATATTTTAGAAGTAGATGAAGGTGCTGAATTTACTACTGAGTCATCTATCGATTTTGCGCCGGGAGAAATGTTAGCAAATGAACCAGTAAATGATTTTGATGTTGTAAGATGGTCTGATTACTCTAACGGTTATAATCATGAAATAAATTTTGACGATGATGTAAGAGATGATGTGCACAATGCTTGGGCAAGGGTATCCGCATCATCCCGGTTAAATGTATACGGTGGCTCTTTGAATAATTACTATTCACATTGGCCATGGCAAGGTATTACCGCTGAAGGCAACCGATCCTTGCCTCAAAATCCATCAAATCAAGCGGTTATTCATTTTGATAACGCCACCGTTAGAATGGCTCATGAAGCCATTATGC
>SKIJ01000034.1 GCA_007116495.1 Cryomorphaceae bacterium
CAAAGGAAATGATGTACATCCCCGAGGGTAAATCATATATGGTTATATCCAATGATAAACCAGGAGCTACGGCGCCGCTATGATGGGGTATGCCGCGGAGGTCGTACAGCGTAAAGTGAACCATGGACGAGGAAGGGTTGTGAATGTTGATGATTCCGTCTGTAGGGTTAGGTGACGCTTTGATGTCCAACGCATGCGCTTCATGCATGTCGTTGTGCATGAAATCTGGACAATCGGTGGCAGTTAGCGAAAACAGTATTGTGTCGGTAAATTCGTGACTGCAAACACTAATGATGGGATGTGATGTGTCGCCGGCTATGATGACGAAGTGCTGTCCATTAATACTCAGTGGCTGTGTAAGCTCCAAGCTGATGACATCACTAAAGGACGGTTGATTGAAGTGGATGTTTTGTGTGGCGATGGTTTGCGTATCGGGTCCTACCACAAATATGTTGGTCGGGTCAATGCTGCTGTTGAGTATGCCCCTGCTGAGTTGCAGCTCAATGAGTGAGTCGCTACACTTAAAGGGTACGTTGGGCATCTGGTAGTTGTAACCGGAGGGTGACTGCGTATTGGCCACGGAGTCTTCTGGTGTGTATCCAAGAAAAAACACCTTATGGTCTGTAGAAACGTCGATGTAGGGGTAGAGTCCACCCGGGACACCCGGAGCAGGGGAGTTGCCGGCGTCTAAAAATCTGGTATTAGCGGCATTGACCAAGCAGTCATCAAATACCACTAAGATTTCGCGTGTTACCTCTCCTACAATGACATTCATATTGGTGTTGGTGTCTAAGCGCATTTCAAAGGCTGAGATGGTGAGCAGAAAAATTCCCGACATGGCGCCCGACTGAAAGCTGGCATTGCCCGTATTGGGGTCAATGGTGATGACGACATTACCTTGGGTGTCAAAGGGTTTTTCAAAGCTGAAGCCCGGTGCGTATACGCTGCTGCCTATATTACTGGCTTCAACGCAGCTGTTATTTCCGGTAACGGTTCGCGAGTCGGTGAAGTTGAAATACAGTGAGTCGCCATCTGTTTCAATTACATTTTGCACCATATTTACGGGACGATTGACGCAGTAATTGATTTGCGGATCGGATGTGAATGTTGGTGAGTTGTTTTCGCCTAAGGTATTGTTAAGGAAGGCCAGTATGAGAAGCGATCCGTTGTTGCCCCATGAGCTGATGTTGGTCACGTTGAACACCCCCAGCCGACAACACTGTGTGATGGATTGAAAACGAAAATCGCTGCACGTGCCCGGAAGGGTAACTACGGTTTGATAGACCATTCGCCTTGTTTGAATGTAATTTGGTGATCCTGTACTAATGCATCCGTTGTCTTCAATGATCTCACCGGGCGGTGTGAAACCCGATACTGATTGCATGGTGGCTGTGAGATTGGGATAGCAGGAACTCATCACGCAAAGTGGAGCAGTGGCGGGCAGTTGAAGGCCACTGAATCTTGACGTTGCATAAAGCACCAGTGTAACCTCATACTGATGTGCGACGTTGGTGGAATCACCTATGAAGCGGTAGGTCATTTCTCCACCGGAAATGTGCGACGCGTGCAGTCCACCGGAAAACACAATAACAAAAAAAATGAAAAATCGGGTAAATAATCTCATAGACTGCATATTTGCTCAAAGTTACGAAATAATTACCATTATTTTTTTACGTCAAGGCTCGAAATGGTTTAAGGTATCGTTGGTTGTGCATGTGGCTTAGCAGGAGGGCTTTATTTACCCAAGTAACGGTCAGCCCACGCGCTAATAATCTTTGCTACGTAAGCGCTGTCTTTGCGGTTGCTCAATAAATGATCGGCGCCGTCGAGTGAAATAAAGCTCTTGGGGTGAAAAGCACGCTCGTAGATTTTAGCGGCGTTTTCAATGCTTACGATTTTGTCTTGCGGGGAGTGCATCACCAGCAATGGTTTGCGAAGGTTTTTGATGATGTCTTTGTTGTTTTGCTCTTGTAAATCGTCGAGGAATTGTTTTTTCAAAACAAAAGGACGGCCGCCAATATTGACCTCGGCTTGGCCTTCGCTTTCCATTTCGTCGATCTTGTCGTCAAACAAATGGGTGACGTGCGCCGGTTCGGCCGGAGCAGCGATCGTTACTACAGCGTTTATGCTGTTTATTTTGTCTGCTGCTACCAAGGCGGCGGCACCTCCCAGGGAGTGACCAACGATGAGGCTTGGCGCTTCGTATTCTTCGGCCATAAAATCGGCCACGGTTTTCAGGTCAATAATGTTGTGGGTGAAATTGGTGTCGGCAAATTCGCCTCCGCTTTCACCGAGTCCCGTAAAATCAAAGCGCATCACTGCAAAACCAAAGTCGGTGAGCCCTTTGGTGATGGTGCGCACCGCTCTCAGGTCAATATTACAGGTGAAGCAGTGGGCAAACATGATATACGCTTTGGGGGTGTCGTTCTCGGGCATGTCCATAATGGCATGAAGTTGTTCGCCGTTGGTGTTTTTAATGTCGTGGTGATGTTGTGCCATAGTTTTGG
>SKIJ01000141.1 GCA_007116495.1 Cryomorphaceae bacterium
TAGCCGTAACCATAACCCCCTGACTTCTTAATATTAAAATCATTAAGAACCAAAGCAACTCTGTCAACCTCGCCCTTTTCTTTTAGGTCATTGATGTAGTTGAGCATGGGCGTTCTTGAATAATTTGACCTTGTTGCGTAAAGTACCATACCTACTTTTTTGAGTAACTCTAAGGTATCACTTACAACGAGAATTGGCGCTGAGTCAATAACAATATGATCGTACTTTTCACAAAGAGTAACAAGTAGTTTCTCAAACTTTTCGCTTTGTAGCAATTCAGCCGGTAAAGGTGGTATTACTCCAGAAGGTATAATATCCAAATTTTTAATACCGCTACTCAACACTGCTTTGTCTAATTCAATTTGACCAGTTAGGTAATTAGATAGTCCTAAATCGTTAGATATATTAAAGTCAAGGAAGATTTTCGGCTTTCTGAGGTCAGCACCGATGAGCAGTGTTTTTTTACCTGTTTGCGCAAAAGACAGCGCTGTGTTCATGGCAATAAACGTTTTCCCTTCACCTGACACAGAACTTGTTACCAAAACAATTTTCTCCTTTCCCTCCGGATTTTCTCCAAGAATAAATTTTAAGTTTGATCGAAGTGCTCTAAAAGCTTCCGAGATACTTGAATTTGGACGCTTAACAACAGGAATGGAATCGTCGTGGCGATAATGACCAACCGTTGTAATGAGTGGTACATCAGTGATATTTTTTATTTGATCTGGAGAGTAAATTTTGTTGTCTGTAACCTCACGAACTGTTATGAGACCAATTGGAATAAGCAAGCCAATAACGGCACCTAAAATGAGGTTGTATTTTGGTTGTGGAGCAATCTGCCCCTTGGCTTTTGCGTTTTCGATTATAGTAAGGTCGGACTCTACGGCTGCTTGAGCAATGCCAATGTCTGCGTTTTTCTCTAATAAAAACGTGTAGAGCTTTTCGTGTATGGCAAAACGACGATTAATACTTATTAAATCAAATTGCGCTTTGGGTACATCTTTTAACTGAACTTCTATTTCGTTTTTACGTTGAATTAATTCACGTTTGTAGATGTTCTCTGTTTCCCTTAGGCCGGTAAGATTGTCTTTAAGTATTTTCTGTTGTGCTTCTATTTGGGGATTGATGCGATCATATTGAGGGTTGTCTTCTGTAAACGACATCCGCATTCGTTGGCGCTCTAAGTACAACTCACCTAATGACTGAACGATATTTTGCAATGCCGGGTTGTCAATACCGGCAACAACAGGAGATAAAAGTTCTCCGGTAACCGTGTCCCTTCTTTTTATTCGTTCTGCTAGATAGTCGTAATAACTTTCACGCATTCTCATATTCGCCAATTCCTTTTCAACTTCGTTCAGTGCTTGTATTTCACTTCCCCCTATGTCTTGGTCACTTACGATTCTCCTATCGGATTTAAACTCTTGGAGGAGACTTTCGGTAAGACTCAAAGAATCAGCAATAATGTCCATTTGGTTTTCTATAAACTCCAGTGTACGTCTTGTTATGCCGTTTTTTTCTTCTAGGTTGTGATCGATATAGGTATCCATGAACATGTTCAGATACGTGTTATTTTTTTCTGCATTTGGACCGGTTATGGTCATGGTTATACCTGAAGATTGCTTTCTGGTTGGTGCTATTTTTAGCTTACCCATTAAGGATGAGGCTAGTTTCTGATATGAGTTTAGTTTTGCGATAAACTGTGTCATATCTTCACCTGCATAGGACGGGTTTTCTACTATTCTAAAACGATAATAAGGCGTTTCTACCCATTCGTCAATAGACAGCTCAGTAACAGGGTCGACCCAGTCAGAACTCGGAGACACCCCGTACCGCTCGGTCTTATAATTGTACCCTTTTGAATTTCCTTTTCTGGTTAGTGTAAATGATCCTTTTTTAGTTTTCTCAAATATAAATTCGCAATCAACCTGCTGAGTGTGGTAAGGATCATACTCAAGTTTATACTGAACTTGATCACCGTAAATCTCTATCAATCTTAAGCGTAATGGTTTATAATATGAGACCTCAAAGTCTAATTTTTTTATTGTTTTTAGAGCCATCGGCCTAGATGTCAGCAATAAAAGTTCGTTTTCAAAACGCAGACGAGGATTGTAGTAACCAATGGACGTCATTACAGCCTCTAAACCACTGCCTCCGCCCTTTGATTGCTCATCGCGCATAACGATGATTGACTCAGACTCGTAAATTGGCGTAATTACTCTATTAACCAAGAAAGCTACAGTAAGACCTACCAGTAATCCGCCTATAACCCAAATGATGTTTTTTAGGATACGTCCTAATAAACTTCTACTGTCAATGAGTGATTTTTGATACGATTCCGCAAAATAACCGAAATCCTTTGAGTTTGAACTCTTCATAATACTTTAAATGCTGGTTGGGTAATTGAAGCGACTAATTGTTATTAGACAAATTAGCCAATAAAAATATGGTCGTTATCGATGACGTAATGATCGTGACGACACCCGTAAAGGTGCTAAAGCCCTGCTCACCTAGTCCAAAGGTTCTTTGTCTTAGTGGCTTAACTTGAATGATGTCATTTGGTTGAACGTAGAAAAGCGGATTGTTGATTACTGATCGATCCGTTAAATCAACTTCGTAAACTTTTATCCCTTCGGGGGATTGTCTAAAAATCTGCACGTTTCTGCGATCGCCAACCACAGTTATCCCCCCGGAGAACGCTATTGCCTCAATGATATTGAGATAAGGCGCTAAAACAACTTGACGCCCTTGTGCGTTGACTTCCCCAACGGTAACAAATCGAATACCCGCTTGGCGGACACGTGAAAAAACGGAGGACTCCTTGAAATACAATTTTAAGCGTTCATCGATAAGTTTCTGAATTTCTTCTTCGGTAAGACCTTCTACGTAGAGGTTTCCGAGTATGGGTATTTTCACAAAGCCTTCTTGATTAATGGTTTGACCGCTAAGGAAGAAAATAAAATCACCACCGCCACCTTGGCCGCCGCCCATTCCTCCACCACCCTGCTGCATCCCACCAAGGTCAACCTCTTCGAAGAGCTTGTTCATTTCCTCATCCATACTCTTAATGCTGATCATCATCATATCGCCTTTTTGCATGCGATACAACGTACGGTTGGTTTTGATAAACCCTTCTTCATCAACGTCAATTTCTGTTTTTTTATCTTGCAAATAAATCAAGCGTTTTCTGGGTATACAAGAAGCTACAGTAAACGCAATTAAGGCAAAAACGAGCGGTTTGGGTAAGCGCATATATAGAGTGTTTAAATCGCAGCAAATATAACGTAGAGTATTTTAAATAAACGGGTTAATTTTTATAATGTAACGTTTGTGAAAGACCAAAACAAAATAGCGATTTACGGACAATCCATAAATCGCTATTTACTAATATAGAGGTAAACAAAAAAGTGTTTATTTTACGATGATTTTTTTTGTTATCACCTCGTTATTTCCTTCTAACAGTAAATGATACACACCTTTAGATAGCTCGGAAACATTGATCTGCTGTTCGATTCGGCTGCTGTGCTCTCCAGTCATAACTGCTTTTCCAGTCATGTCCAAAACGCTGAATTCATAGTTGGGGGCTGTAATATCCCACTTTATTAAAACAACATCTGTTGCGGGGTTTGGATACACACTGAGATTCGAGTTGCTTTGAGTAAAAGCATTAGTACTTAATGTTGTTTGTCCGGCAAACATAGCAACATTATCGTAGCGGTTGTTTCCATTGCTTTGATTCGTATTACCGTCCCAAGTAATGCGTACTTTAAAGTTTGGGTTATCATTAGCGGCAGCAATATCGCTAAAGTCGAACGTAAATGTTTGATAAGTTTCTGTAATTGCAACCTGTTTGATGCTTAAGCCTGTCGTATCGTAATTAACGCCATCTACAGAGTAAGCAATGTTGTTGAACAACATCCCGCTTCCCGAACGGTGAACATCGTAGACCAGCGAGATGTCCTCGCAGTCTGTGGTAGGCAACTCAATGATAAGGGCTCGATTGAATGATGGATTACGCACTCTAAGCGCTACTCCCGGCGGATTATTTCGTTGTAAATTTAATGGGGATCCTGTGCCATAGTCATCCATATAGCCATCGCCCACACCGACGTAATCTATATTCGGAATAACATCCGGATTCAATGTGAAATCAGCATCAACGGGATCGTTTACAACACCACTTAGTGTATTGAAATGCCAATAGTGAATGAGATCATTACTTGTTGGGGGAGCTACAATAGAATTCCCTTCCAGTACGATGTTATCAAAACGATTGTTTCCTGCAGTGCTTGAAGAACCATCAAAAAACTCTATTCTCACCATAAAATCAGAATTGTCATTTGCAGCAGCGACGCTAGAAAAATCAAAAGACTGCAACACGTAGTCTGTTTCAATCGCTATTGAATCTCCAAAAGGCATGGCGTTTGACCAGGTGGTCCCTCCATCTACAGAAAACGACAACCACTGAGTTTGTGCGCCATTGTTGGTACGCTTTACAGCATAACTAAAGGAAATATCTTCAAAGTCATCGGTTGGTAATGGTAATATCAACTGACGAACATCTGACGGATTGCGTACCCTCAGTCCATTTCCGGCATTTTGACCTTGGCGTAAATTAATGCTGTCTCCATCGCTAACATCATCCATATATCCAGCACCGGTTCCCGGATATGTAATGTATGGTAGTTCAGCTAATGCACTAAAATCGGCAGCAACACTATCGACTTGTCCGGATAAATTATTAAAATGCCAGTAGTGAATAACACTTTGTCCGTGAAGAAATACAGGCAAAGCTAAGGCAAATGAACATAAAAACTTCAACATAACTTTTTTTTGCAAATTTAGCATTTGAAAGAATGCATAAGCAATGCTCCATCTTACCGTTTTGTTAAGGATGCTTCAGTAACCTGTAAAATCTCTAAGATTCTATCAATTTAAAATCGCTGTATTTGTACCTTTACGGTTATGTACAAGTTTCTTATTTTTTTAATGCCCTTTTCCCTATTTGGTCAAAGCGATGCGATTTGGGGGGTGATAGTGAACGCCGAAGGAGAAAACTTGTCTGAGGTTCATGTTGTAAATAAACACACATCAAAAGGAACCATTTCAAATGCAAACGGCAGATTTAGAATCAGTGCATCCGTTGGTGATACGTTGGTGTTTTCACTAATTTCTTACAAGTACTATTACCATCGTGTGGAGAATATTGATTTTGAAAATGCTATTACTGTTCGGCTGTCCAAAGAAGAGTTTATGTTGGAAGAGGTAAGCATCTTTTCTTATCAGCTTACAAGCAATGAGCCGAAAGCCATGAAACTTCGCAAACCTGCTGTTCCATCAGACGAAGACATACGCGACCCTGGATTGCCATCTCCCGCTGGTTTGGCAAATCCCATTGACGCCGTATATCAAGCCTTTAGCAAACGAATCAAACAGCTAAAAATTTTAGAAGGCTACAAAGAACGAGATGCTTTTCAGTCTAAACTTGAAGAAGGCAACAACCGACAAATACTTTTAAACGTAACGGGCATGTCGCAGCAACAACTGAAACCATTTTTATTCTATTGTCAAATGGGACCAGGTTACATTTCATCTGCAACTGATTATGAGTTACTCATTTCCCTTTTGCGCTGTTACAAGGAGTTTATTCATGACAGCGAAATGCAAGAGTTTATGGACGATTATGACTAAAAAGACCCACAGTCGCGGGTCTTTTTAGATTTTACTAAACTTAATCTAGTTACGCTTAAGGAAGATCCTATACTTTGTTTCGTTAAACAATCTAAGTATTCATTTTAAGCGTAAAGCTTATTGTCCTTGTCCCATTGAAAATGCCTTAACACCATCAAACTGGTAAAGTTGTTCTGTTTTGATAACATCTATACCATTGCTGTTACAAGTTTCCAGTGTTTTTAACACATCTTCAAACTCAATAGGTTCATCACTCAAAAAGCGACAACGCCAATGATCGGTACAAAACGTTTCGTCAAAACCATTTGGATAAACCTTAATACCACGATTTGTAATCATATTTAATGGTAGGTTTTTCAACGCAATCTTTGCCAGTTTATCGCCTAGCTCGTCTGGATTTTTTCCTTCCCAATAAACGAACACGTCAACTCCAAGAAGCTCTCGTTTTTGTGGTGCTGGGCGCTTTGGTTCCGGGATATTTATCACATTTCCTTTCGGAAGACTAGCCTCTGGAAAATGATGTGGTTTTTTGCCAAGGTTTGCTATAACTGCCTGCGCAAACTCTTTGGTGCCAACCTTTTGTTTACTGACCTCTGGATTAAAAATATCTGCTGTGTGAATTCCCTCTTCAATGGTAACCATAAGCGCATTTTGAATGGTTTCGCCTACATCACCATGACCCAAGTGTTGGAGCATCAAAACAGCACCTTGTAGGAGCCCACTTGGGTTTGCTATATTTTTACCAGAAATATCGGGAGCTGAACCGTGAATGGCTTCAAACATAGAGTAATTCATCCCTATGTTTGACGAACCGGCCAAGCCCACGGAGCCAGAAATTTGACCTGTTATATCAGAGATGATGTCGCCATAAAGGTTTGGCATTACGACAACATCGAAATTCTCAGGTGTATCTGCAATACGAGCAGCACCTATATCTACTATGTAGTGATCGTTTTCTATGTCGCTATACTCGGGTGCTATTTCATCAAATATTTTGTGAAACATTCCGTCGGTAAGCTTCATAATATTGTCTTTAGAAAAACACGTCACCCGTTTACGATTGTTGGCACGCGCATATTCAAATGCATAACGAATGATTTTTTCGCAGCCTGGACGAGAAATCAGTTTTAGGCACTGTGTTACTTCTGGTGTTTGTTGGTGTTCAATGCCTGCATACAAGTCCTCTTCATTTTCCCTAATAATTACCAAATCCATATCCGGATGTAATGTATGAACAAACGGATGAAAGCCACGACAAGGACGAACATTGGCAAACAGCCCAAGCGTTTTCCGAAGAGTAACATTTAAACTTTTATAACCACCACCCTGAGGCGTCGTTATAGGAGCTTTTAAGAAAACTTTATTTCTTGCAATAATATCCCAAGATTCAGGAGCAATACCCGAGGTGTGACCCGCTTCGTAGGCTTCTTTACCTACTGTAATTTCATCGTATTCAATGGGTGCTTTTGCTGCTTTGAGAATTGACAATACGGCGTCCATAATTTCTGGACCTATACCGTCGCCTTTGGCAATGGTTACGCGTTTCATTCGGATGCTTTTTCTACATTAATGGTCTAAACAAATTCTATAAACAGTAAGGAGTGAATCAAACTGATTTTAAAAATGTCATTACAGACGATAATGCAAGTGTTGTTATTAAGTGAAAAATTCAAAAGCAAAGAAACAACCTAGAAACAAATTGGTGGATAATAATCCATAGCTTTGCAAATTAAATAATTCTAAAAACTATGTCTTCCATTGTTCCCGGTTCCAAACGTATGACCACCCACAGCGTACAAGAACTAAAACGAAAGGGTGTTAAAATTAGTATGCTCACAGCTTACGACTATACAATGGCGAAGATGGTAGATGCCGCTGGCATCGACATCATATTGGTTGGTGATTCTGCGTCTAATGTTATGGCCGGGCACGAAACAACACTCCCCATAACTCTTGATCAGATGATTTACCATGCAAGCAGTGTTGTTAGAGCTGCAGAACGTTCACTTGTGGTGGTTGATCTTCCTTTTGGTTCGTATCAGGGAGACTCTAAGCAAGCACTCAATTCTGCCATTCGCATTATGAAGGAGTCTGGAGCACATGCGGTGAAGCTTGAAGGTGGTATAGAGGTGATTGAGTCGGTTAAGCGAATACTAACTGCAGGAATACCGGTGATGGGTCATTTGGGACTTACCCCTCAAAGCATTTATAAGTTTGGCACATATACTGTGCGAGCAAGAAAGGAAGCGGAAGCAGAAAAACTAATTACCGACGCGTTGGCATTAGAAAACGCAGGTTGTTTTAGCTTGGTCTTGGAAAAAGTACCGGCAGCCTTGGCCGAAAAGACATCAAACGCACTCAATATACCCGTCATTGGTATTGGGGCAGGCGGAGGCGTAGATGGCCAAGTACTTGTATTACACGATATGCTTGGAATGACACATGAGTTTTCGCCGCGTTTCTTAAGGCGCTACCTAAACCTTTATGACGACATCACTAAAGCTGTTTCGTTGTACATTGAAGATGTAAAGCTCCAAAAATTTCCGAATAGAGATGAGCAATACTGAGTTCGGTAATCGCATCATATATGAAGACAACCACCTCTTGGTAGTTGATAAATTAGCGGGAGAATTGGTGCAAGGAGATATTACCGGAGACGTTGATTTACTTTCTCAGGCAAAAGCACACATTGGAAAAAAGCACAACAAACCAGGTCAAGTCTTTATGGGCTTACCTCACCGGTTGGACAGACCAACATCTGGGGTTGTTGTACTGTGCCGTACCTCTAAATCACTAACACGTATTGCCGAATCCTTTCGCAATCGTGTGCCTAAAAAAACCTATCACTGTCTGGTTGAAGGCATTCCAATCCCTCAAGAGAGCGATCTTGTCAATTTTCTATTAAAAGACGGAAACAAAAACAAATCATACGTCACAAACAATAAAAAAGCTAAACGGGCACATTTAACGTACAGAATACTGCATGCGTTCAGCCGCTACTCTTTACTTGAAATCGACTTACATACAGGTAGACATCATCAAATTCGCGCTCAGCTCGCGCATGCAGGGCACCCAATAAAAGGCGATTTAAAATATGGTGCGAAACGATCAAATAAAAATGGGAATCTTTGTCTACACGCGCAAAAAATTACAATTCCACACCCTATAACCAAAGACGAACTTACATTTAACTCATCTACAAATTACCTCGATGATTGGGGTTTCAAAATATAGATTTTTTTTCTACCTTGGCTATTAAAAGCCATCTTATGAACTATGAGGAAAAACTAAAAACATTACAAGCGCGATTTTTTAGCACCATCAAAGAAAAATATTTTGGTGATGAAAAACTAGCACTTCAGGTTGCAGACATTACGGACATTACTAGAAGTACTGCTTACAAAAAAATTCGCTGTGAGTCGCCGTTGTCATCACGTGATTACATGGTGTTGGCACAACATTTCGGAATTTCACTTGATGCTCTAATCTTACCTGAAGAAACCGATTTTCTGGTACGTAGACAAAATTACATTCGTTCAGAAAAGGATTTAATTAACTACCTTACCAACACTGCAGAGGAACTGCGTCGCTTATCGTCCGTTCCTCACGACTTTTATTACGCTGCACGCGACCTTCCCGTATTTTTGTTTTTCCGAAACGAGACAGTGATGCGTTTTAAAGTTGCTCTTTGGCTTACAGAGTTATCGGATTCCGATGAAGACTTCAAAAACTTTTACCACATCATATCCCGTGAATTACTTGACGCTTGTAAAACGTTCAGTGATGGCTACCGAATGCTTAAGCGCCACGAAATATGGTCTCCCGATACTATGAATAACTTTGCCAACCAGATTAATTATTATGAAGAAATTGGCCAACTTAGTTCTTCGGATGCCAACGACATAAGACACGCTACGGCAGAACTTTTAGATGATGTATGCAACGAAATGAAACAACATGAAAATGATTCGTCATCGTCATGGCACATCTATGAGGTTGATTACCTGCTGATGTCTAATAACGGATTGGTGATTACTCCCAGAAAAAACGTTGCCTATATATCGTATTCCGGTATCAACTACTTACGTGTAGATCAACATGATTTTTGCAAAGACCTTGAGGTTTCTTTTCTTCAACAAAAAGCGAATGCCACCTCGTTGGTGGCATCGCGAAAAAGTAGGGTGTTGTTCTTTCAACAATTAAAAGAGAAATTTAAAGCTTAAGACATCGCATATGATTTTAGCTGTTTAGTCTCATGCTTTATTTCTTTAATAATATGTACGATAATCCCTGTTTCCGTTAATGGAGCTATGCCGCGTTTATTTGCGTCATTCCAAAGCCGTTTCAACTTATCTGCACTTTTCTTTATGCGAGGTACAACTTCTTCTTCTAATCTTGGATTTTCAAAATCACCTGCAATGTCGTATCCTAAATCATTAACCTTTAGGAGAGCATTCACAACAAACGTTTCATCAGTTTTTGCAGGGTAAATTTTTGTACACTCAATGGTAATCTCGTACAATAAACGGTACTTTTTCCAGAGTGACATAAAAACAGGATAACTGCTTTGTCTTGCTGATTGTTTCGGAGGTGTAGCATTGTCTTTCATAACAAACTGTATTAAAATTAAACAAGGTTGAAATGTATGAGCAAACACACTTCTTATGTTTGCATAGCAAATATGCGAATGTTTGTTTTTCTGGATGTGTCGCTCACAAGACAAAAATTAAAAAAAAATTAGATAAAATGGACAGTTCGTGCCACGTTTATAGTATAATGTGTCGCTCAGCGACACTCCGCCCTGATTTACAAACTAAAAGAGGCCGGTTTTCCCGGCCTCTTTTTTAGTCGTATTAATAAAAAAATCTTACTCTATTTTAATCAGCTTTGATGTTCTTCGTTTGCTTTCAGCTTCAACGTTGAAGATGAGTGTACCATTAGGCAATCCTTCAAGATTAACCTCTAGATCGTGAACACCCGGTTGCTGGGCCTTAAACGTAACTGAACGAACGACACGTCCAGTTAGATCCCTCACGGCTACATTCACATCCGAATGATTCTCCAATTCAATGTGGATGTTTGTTTGCGTACTTGCAGGGTTAGGGAAAAGCTTGAATGCATCTTCTTCTTCGGCTTCAAAAGCAACATTGTTTGTAGCTGTTAACGCATTTTCTTGAGCCAAACTATCTGTCTTCCATATACCGCGTCCGTGTGTTCCAGCGTATACAATACCCGATTTACGCGTTTGAGACGCATTACTAGCAATCGGATTAAACTCTTGGCGAAGCATAAATACCGGTACGTTTGCAAATCCATTATTATCAGCTTGCCAAGTTGGTGTAGAAGCATTGATATCATCAGTAGACATAACACCAAAGTCTGTACCCACAACTACTTCAGCAGGGTTGTGCTGATTAAATATAGAGGCATACACAGGCATGTTAGGGATATTACCTTGCTTGCTTACAAATGTTGGAGAAGCAGACAAAGCATTTGAAGAAAAACGAACGCTATTAGGAAAACCATAACCACCTAGTGTAACTAGCAGTCGGTTGCTGTTTTCTGGATCGATCGCTATAGACGTTACAAAGCGACCAAACGATGCGATTTGCTCTAATTCTGTTTGGGGGTCAGCACCAAATATTGAAACATCTGAGTTGCTTACATCTCTGTATTGAGATAAACCCGAAAGGCGATAAAGTCTTCCGCCACTAGTACCTATAAATAACTTGTCACCATCTGGTGTAACAGCTAGTGCAGAAGTCTCTATTCGAGGTTGTCCGGCTACACCGCCAAAATGAGCAAGGTTGATCCATTCTGGGGATACGGTTGTAAAGTCGTGGATTTTTCTTGTCATCCAAATTCCTCCTAATTCTCGACCTTGATTGTCTACATATGAATTTAAACCAACAAAGAACATTGACTGTACCTTGTCGAGAATGGGTTCAGATTGACCGGGTCCAAGATTATTGTTTAATACGTGTGTAATGGGAATTTCATTTGTAGCACTTTTAACAACAACTGTATCGCCTTGATTGTAAGCAACAGAGACCATATAGGTTACCTGTGTGAATATCCCATTAGGGTTGTTAAAGGTTACATCGTATGCTCCTGTACTGTAATTGATTGTTCCACTTCCGTTTCCTGAAATAATACTATCAGTACCGGCTACAAGTGTATCTGTTCCGTCTGTTATCATAAATGTATTGGGAACCAATCGAGTAGTTGCTTGAGGTTTAGCAATTGTTCCGGTGAATCTTTGCGCTCCTTGGCCGAAGCCTATACCCTGAGCAATGTCATTAGCGGCGAAGATGATGGTATCTTGTGAGTGATCATCAAATTGGTTTTCCCACAAAAGGAAAGGCGTAACAAAAGGTGCAAATTGTGCAGATAAATCCTGTGCCCGATTACCTTCAAGGCCACGGTTCATTCGTAAAAAGTCATAAAACTCTGTGAACGACTCACCGCCATTATTAGACCTTCCCAAAATACCGTATTGCATTGCTTTGACCATAACTTCACTTGTAAACGAGCTTATTTCAGCAAAACCTCCGTCACCGTCACGTATTGCTCCTCGGAAATCAATACCTGGAGTACGAATACCCGATTTACTTGTGTTGCCTTCTCCGTCAATTAATATGGTTCCATTATCTTGTGTTCCTCCAAGCAGTTTTCCGTCGCGACTAAAGCCTATTCCGTAAAACTGAGTGGTGATGTATCCATTATTGGTTTCTGCCCAAGTCTGACCATTGTCGACACTTCTAAATACACCACCATCGTTGATGGCATAAATTCTTCCTGGTCGTGTTGTGTCGTATACAAATCGGTGGTGATCAACATGCACGTACAATCCGGCATTTCTAAAGGCACGACTTGGACTTGCTACCTGTGACCAGCCTCCTTGTTGAGACCACTGCCAAAAGTTAACTCCTCCAACAAGAATTCTGTCTTTGTTTGTAGCATCAACAGTAACGGCATTGTCATAGCCACCTTGAAGACCATGTGGATTTAGTGACGCTGTACGTTGTCCAATAAGCTGCCACGTATCACCACCGTTTGTGGTGCGATAGGCAGCTAAAAATTCTGACTCTGAAGCACCAAAACCTGTTGTTTGTACACAGTAAACATAATCTGGATCTTGCGGAGAAACGGCAAATACCATACGCCCAATTGATCTTGGTAATTCATCTACAGCAGCTTGATTTCTATTAAACGTAACTTCTTCAAACGTACCCGGTAAACCCGTAGGCGAATAAAACCCATTTATACCGGCAGAAATCCAAATCCCCCCGTCGCTATCTTGAACGCCATCAGTGATTTGGTTGAGTGAACGGTTAGCCCCTTCGCGAGATCTAAGCTCAATACGCTCCCAAGTATCTCCACCATCATTAGATATATAAAACCCATTGTTTGTTCCTGCCCACAAGCGGTCTTCATTGTCGAGCGATGTAATGATAACCCCAATTGATGCCCAGTCAACACCTGTTTGGTTTGCAGAAGGGGGCGCTGGAACTGTCGAAGCAAGTTGATTAAACTCTGTATCGCTTGCTTCTTTTTTAAACATACCTCCGCCAAAGATTCCGCCTGTTCCGGTACCGGAGGTTTGGTAATACATACCTTCACCGGTTCCATAATATATGTCGCCACTAATGGATTGAGCAATGGAGACAATGGCTAAGTTTTCTTGGAAATCATTGATTTGTTGCCAAGATGAACCACCAGTTGTTGAAACAAAAAGACCTCCACTTACACCTCCGGCATAGAGCAAATCCGGATTATCGCGATCGATTAGTAATGCTCTTGTTCTTCCTCCTACGTTATCCGGGCCTAACTCTTCCCATTTTAAGTCTCCTACGCCTTCACTTTGGAGCATTAAGTTAACGGCGTTTTTGGCCTCCATATATGCATCCAATGGAACCTCACCGGTTCGCGGGTCTTGCCTAATTGCATGAAGCCATTCTGAAGCACCTTTTGCGACATCATTAGAAATCATTTCACTTCTCGGGGTGTAGATGGCGTCATTAACACCTGCAGAGCGATCGCTTAACAGCACAAACGCACCAATCAAGGTTGCAGTAAGGCCTAGCAATCCAAAAATTAATCTTCTGTTTTTCATTTGTTTAAACGTTTTGTTTAGCGTTTGCAATTGGTAAAGCAGCGCTCAAAATTCACTATCTGCTAAATAACTACAAAAAATTGGGTTAATAAAATGTTTTAAAATAAATGTTTTTCCGCATGATAAGATGAACGAACCAACGGTCCACTCTCGATGTATTTGAATCCCATATCCAATCCAACTTGCTTATAATAGTCAAACTGCTTTGGATCCACGTATTCAACAACGGGCAAATGTTTTGTTGTAGGCTGTAAATATTGCCCCAAAGTAACAATATCAACATGATGATCTCTCAAATCTTGCAAAGACTGAATCACTTCCTTTTCACTTTCACCTAGTCCAAGCATAATTCCACTCTTTGTTCGCTTGACGCCTTTTTCTTTCAAATAAGCCAACACTCCTAAACTACGCTCGTATTGTGCCTGTATGCGAACTTTACGCGTAAGGCGCCTAACCGTTTCCATATTGTGAGACACAATTTCGGGGTGAACTGTTGCAATTCGATCGATATTGTGCCGCTCTCCCTTAAAATCAGGGATAAGCGTTTCAAGCGTGGTTCCCGGACTATTTCTTCTAATGGCGCGCACAGTTTCTGCCCATATGATACTTCCGCCGTCAGCTAAATCATCCCTGTCTACCGAAGTGATTACCGCGTGCTTTATCTGCATACGCTTTACAGACAGTGCTACTTTTTCCGGCTCATCCCATTCAACAGTATCGGGTCTACCAGTATTAACCGCACAGAAACCGCACGATCGCGTACACGTGTTTCCCAAAATCATGAATGTTGCTGTACCGGCACCCCAGCATTCTCCCATGTTTGGACAATTACCGCTTTCACAAATAGTATGAAGCTTGTATTCGTCTACGAGCTTTCTAACTGCTTTATAGTTTTTACCTACCGGTAACTTTACACGTAGCCATTTAGGCTTTCCCTTATTGACACGCTCTTTATTTACCGTTGCCTTAATTCCTTCATCCTGCGTCAAAGTGTCCATTTCTTGCCAAAATTAATACCTAAATATAACTGAATAAAAACGCTATTGTTTATCGCATCATGCATGATGGTCATTTCGCTGGAGTATGCATCAATGATAACCCCTAACTCTGCACCTCGAACACGTTCGTCTTGTTCGTGGTTGTCGAAGTAAAATCCGGCTTTAAAATACAAACCGGGGCGTACCGTTGTTTCGTTGATGCCCCGGAAAAACTGAGCCTGTCCGCGAATAATTCGATCCGGAGCTGTTGGGTCATAGCGTTCTTCTACGAGAAAGTTATTGCTCTCTTGGGTTTGAACCTGAACAAATATGGGCTTGAGTAAACCCCAAGAAACACCTCCGCTATAAAAGAAACTTACCGATACTGTCCCTTGGTCGGTTTTGTCGTGGAGTATCTTTTCACGATAATACCCCGTTCTAACAACATATAATGAATTTAATCGACCAAACACAAAACCCGACGAATTGCTTAGAAAGTCGGGATACGTTTTGTTTTCTTTGGGATGACGAATATTTACAATGTCTAATTCGATGGCGCTTTTGGAATAACCAGAGGTTAAAAATCCGTAACGTGTATTTATGCCGTACCCCTGAGTGTTAAGGGTAGCACCAAATGTAAAATCGCGATCATAGACTTGTCGCTTAAAATCTGCATCTGTAGTCAACTGAGCGGTTAACTCAAAATGCGACCCTAAAATTAGGATTAGGAAAACACCTAATATTTTACGCGATTGACAAAGCATTTTAAGCACTTATCCTTTGATAATCTGTTCGGTATCAATATTAGTAAATGCCGGACACTTTTCTTTTGATCCACAACCAGCAAGCAATATGCCCAAGGCAAATGCAAGCAGAACCAAACGTGACTTGATTGATTTCATATTTATAAAATTAAACTGAAGCTCTAAAAAATGAGTTTTTCAACGTTCCTTCATCCTTAAGCCTCATTACTAAATTTTCAGCTATTTACAATTGCTCCATTAATGTAAATTAGATTACAATGATACAATGATAAAACGTCAATAATGGTCAATTATTGAATCTACAAATATAAACAACAATTATTTGATATTGGTTTACGTTTTTATTTTGAAAAAATATTCTTCAGCATCTATAATCATTTGGCAAACATTTGACGTTGCTCTCTTTCATAATTGATCATACATCCATGCGTATTTCCAGCTCTCATAACCCTTTTTTAGCTCTATGGCTATTGGTTTTGTTGTTGGGTAACGCCTGCTTATACGGTCAATCTGTTGAAATCATTCCACGTGACTCTGCAGCTCAAGATTACGTAAACAATATGACGTTGCACAACGATATGGACTACAAAAATCTAGAGCATAATGCTACTAAAACCCTGAATAGAATGGTTATAGATGGTTATTGGATGGCAGCGTTTAGCATTGATACTAATGTTACAAACAAAACGCTTGTTTTTTTTGAAGCGGGATCTAAATTTAAATGGACTTCGTTGTCACTTGACGAACAATCCCAATGGGTACTCAATAAAATACGCAAAGACCCCATTCATAACGACGACCCTCTAGAATGGATGGATGAGATTCTCGATTACTACGAAAACAATGGCTACCCGTTTGCCTCCTTATCTTTTGATTCTATGGCAATTAATGGCGGAGAACTATCGGCTAAATTAAGCATTGACCCTGGGCCACCTATAAACTTCGACAGCATTACAGTTAAGGGATACAACGCCATAAAACGTCCGCTTATCAAGTATCAACTTGGCTTGGCTTTGGGTCAGCCTTACAGTGAACAAGATCTACTTAAAGCAACTGAGCGCATAGACCGCATTGAACACATATCCTTCACTCGGCCACCACAGGTTCTTTTCTCCGATAAAAAAACAACCTTGTATCTGTATGTAGAAGAAGAAAAAAACAATTCGTTTAGCGGTATTGCAGGACTCAACAACTTACCCGATGGCGGATTTACAGTCACCGGTGAAGCAGATATTCGGTTGTTAAATAGCATAAATCAAGGAGAAGACTTTAGACTGCAATGGCGTAGGCCTGGTGTAGAAATGCAAATGCTCGACGTTGAGCTTATCATTCCCTACCCGTTTCACCTCCCCTTTGGTATAGACGGAAAACTGAACTTATTCCGCCAGGATTCTAGTTTTTTTAACTTAGAGTCGGAACTTGGAGCTCAAGTGTTTGTCAATCAAGATTGGCGCATACGGCTTTTTTTTGAATCTCGACTGTCAAGCGTTCTTAGCCAAGAGGAGCTTCCCATTGCAGGCTTAGGTGGGTTTTCCTCAAGGTACTTACAGCTGGGTGTACGTTGGGACAATACCAACCACTTTCTGTTGCCTACTAAAGGCGTCCGCTTTACCGCGAGCGGTGGAAACGGCATTCGCAATTCTGAAGGTGAACCGGTATCTCAATGGATTGGCGAAGCTAACCTCCGCGCTTTTCAACCATTGTTTGGGCGATTAGGGCTCTTTTCGCATTCGCAGTTTGCTACCATTTACGGCGGTAATTTATTGGCCAATGAAGTGTACCGAGTAGGAGGCATCAATACCATGCGTGGCTTTAATGAACAAGCACTTTTTGCAAGCACTTACGCCATTCAAAACATTGAATTTCGCTATTCTCTTGATCGGTTTAGTTTTATTCAAGTACTTGCAGACGTAGGTTATTTTGAAAACACCAGCAGTCATTTAAGTGGCCAAAACTGGTTATTCGCCTTAGGTGCGGGAATGAGCTTTCAAACCGGTGCCGGAATCCTCAATTTAATTTTTGCTGTAGGAAAAACTAATGATCAGCCCTTTGACTTTCAGTCTGCAAATATTCACATTGGTTACATAAGTCGCTTTTAAGATATTGGATGTTGGTTACAGTGTTTTTATAATATTGATAGTGTCTGTCAATAAATGCCCAAATGCTGTGTTACGCTCATCCATTTTTTACTGCACCAGAATATTCAATACCACCTGATTTACATTAATGCAATTGCAAAAAATTCAAGTTGATTATCTCGTTGATATGAACGAACTTTGTATTATGCGAATTTTTTCGATTTTTGTCATTTTACTATTATCGTTTGCTTGTGGAACCACCGAACGTGGTTTGCGCAACCTGAATCTTGCATATGTGTATCAAGTTGACGGTCAGGTGGTTCGAGCCGACTTCTTAATTGAAAGAACAAGCACAGACTCTGCTCTGGTTCACTACACATTTCACACAGACGATTTGCTTTTTATGCGCGAAAAAGATGGTGATGAACACTTTGCATCCGTTTCTTTTTCTTACCGCGTAATGACAAACATTAAATCAAAACTTCCGGTTGATACTGGTAATGTATCTGTCAATTACATCACCGAAAAAGGCAAAAGAGTAAAAGGCCAATTCCCCATTTCACTTAGCGGACTAGAAGAAAAAGATGACCAAGGCATATTGGTAGTTTACACAAAAGACAACAATCGCAATTTTCGCATGGTATCGTTTGTGAAAATACAAAACACCCACCCCGAACAGGCACAAAATTGGCGTGTTTCCAATAAAGAACGCCTTCTTCTCAAACCATTTGTAAGGGTTGGTGATTCACTTTCATTCTCTTTGAGAAACGCGCGCGATAATCGGTATCGTGTGGACTATTTCAAAGACCGTTTCACCCTCGCATTGCCACCATTTTCAAGTAAAGATAATATCGACAGAAACAACCTATTGTCTGACTCAATTTTTGACATCCTTGACGGTGAAGTCGTTGTTTTTACAAAACCGGGTGTTTATAATGTGAGGCAAAACAGTGGTTCAGAACATGGTGTTACCGTGTATGTTCGCGATGGTAATTTCCCATTTGTAACACAGAAAAACGAGCTGGTTGGCCCTATGCGCTACATTACTACCAAACGGGAGTATGAACAACTTGTTGCCAGTGACGATCCTCGAGAAATTAAAAAGGCCGTAGATCGGTTCTGGCTGGAACGCACCCGTAATGTTGATCAAAGTAAAAACCTAATATCTGCCTTTTACAGCAGAGTTGAGAAGTCTAACTTATTGTTTTCTTCGTACAAAGACGGATGGAAAACCGACCGAGGACTTATATTTACTATTTTTGGCCCTCCCAACGTCGTATCATCTACCGATAAGGGGGAGCGATGGGTTTACGGGGAAGAAAACGCTCATCTGAATTATGTTTTTGATTTTGTGCGCATGGACAACCCCCTAACAGACAACGATTACGAATTAGTCAGAGATGAAGGCTACCGCTACGGGTGGGGGCTTGCCATCGAAGCGTGGCGGTTGGGACAGGTATACAACGTAAAGGACATTAAACGTGAACAAGACGAACGTGAACAACAAATCAGGCTCCGCCAACAACCTTATTTTTGGTATTAGACCAGTTTTAGAAGCTCTGGAAGATGGGATACCGCTTGAACGGGTTTTTTTGGTAAAAGGCAGTTCAAACGAATCTCATCGAAAAATTGCAGGGCTATCCAAAAAACACGGAATTCCCCTTAAACTTGTTCCTCAAGAAAAACTTCAGCGGCTTACACGGAAGAACCATCAGGGGGTAGTCGCCTTTACATCACCTGTGGAATTTCACCACCTTGAAGGGTTGATTCCACAGCTGTTTGAATCGGGTAAATTGCCGTTTTTATTGATGTTGGATGGCGTAACCGACGTGCGAAATTTTGGAGCCATTGCACGAAGTGCAGAATGTTTTGGTGTAGATGCCATCATTATTGGCATGAACCACAGTGCACCCATCAACGGCGAAGCCATAAAATCTTCTGCCGGCGCATTACTTAAAGTCCCCGTTTGCCGCAGCAACGACTTAGTTCGCAGTGCAGATAGTCTTATTCAGAGCGGTATCGCATGCGTGGCATCTACAGAAAAAGCCCTGAGCAACTTCCGCCAATCCAACTACACCGGGCCCGTTTGTTTGGTGATGGGTGCCGAAGATGAAGGCATTCAGCCCGCACTTCTTGAGCGTTGTGATCTACACGTGGGCATACCCATGTACGGCAAAACCGAATCGCTCAATGTTTCCGTATCAGCGGGTATTCTTCTCTCCGAAATAGCTCATCAACGAAATAGTTAACGACGAACTTACTATGTCATACACACTAAGCAATATTGCCAAGTTAATCGACGCTACCGTAGAAGGCGACGAAAACGCAGAGGTTGTTACCCTGCAAAAAATTGAAGAAGCCACCGGTGACGGACTAACATTTTTGGCGAATGACGCTTACGAACCGTACGTTTATGAGTCAAAAGCCGGCGGTATAGTGGTGGCGCATTCTTTCGTGCCCAAAAAGCCCATCGCCGCAAATCTACTTCGTGTAGAAGATCCCTACGCTGCGTTTGCAAAACTGTTGGACGCATTTCAAAGCGCCGAAAACCAAATGCCGGAGCGCGAAGAACCACAAGTCATTCACAAAACAGCAAAAATTGGGGAAGACACACGTATTGGTGCGTTTGCTTACGTAGGTTCAGACGTCATAATTGGAAAAAACTGCGTCATTCATCCCCATGTTTACATCGGTCAAGGAGCTGTTATTGGCGATAACTGTGTTCTGCATCCAGGGGTTCACGTAGGTCATAATTGCCGCGTTGGCAATCGCTGTACCATACACAATAATGCCGTGCTGGGGAGCGACGGGTTTGGTTTTGCTCCTTCCGATAGCGGTTACAGTAAGGTGGCGCAGACTGGAAATGTTGAACTGGCAGACGATGTAGAGATTGGAGCCCAAACAACCATTGACCGCGCTACTTTGGGCAGCACCAAAATCGGCAATGGTGTTAAATTAGACAACCTGATTCAAATTGCACACAACGTAGAGATTGGTGAACATACCGTAATGGCCGCACAATGCGGTGTTGCCGGCAGCACAAAAATTGGCTCACGTTGTATGTTTGGCGGGCAAGTTGGTATCGCCGGTCACCTCACCATTGGAAACAACGTAAAAGTAGCTGCGCAAACTGGTATATCGCGCAGCATTAAAGACGATGACGTGGTGATGGGATCACCCGCCATTAATGCTCGAGAATTCAATCGCGCTTACGTCATATTTAAACAATTGCCTACCTTAGCGCGCAAATGGAACGAAAAAAACGATTAACATACATTACATATATATGAATACCCTCCAGTCTACCATTAAAAAAACCGCAACAATTAAGGGATGTGGTCTACACACCGGCAAGGATGTTACGCTTACACTGCACCCTGCCGACGTCAACACAGGCATTGTATTTCGCCGTTCCGATTTAGACCCTATCGTTAACGTACCCGCTCTTGCATCTTATGTAGTTGATACATCGAGAGGAACTACCCTCGAAAAATCAGGTGCGCGAATTTACACCGTAGAACATGTGCTGGCTGCACTTGCCGGACTGCAAGTAGATAATTGCATTGTTGAGGTCAACAACGAAGAAATTCCCATCATGGACGGAAGTGCAGCTCCGTTTGTAGAAGCAATTAAAAACGCCGGAATAGAAACTCAAGACATCGAGCGAGATGTGTTTGAAGTTACCGAAGTAATGCGATACGTCTACGACCGCTCAGAAATCGTTCTGCTGCCCGCAGATGACTTTAAAATTTCTGTGATGGTAGATTACGAAACAAAAGTACTGGGAACACAGAACGCCATACTGGAATCCTTAGATGATTTTGCCGACGAAATTGCCTCAGCGCGGACATTTAGTTTTTTGCATGAATTAGAGCCCTTAATCAAACAAGGACTTATAAAAGGTGGTGACATTAAAAATGCCATCATTTATGTTGATCAGCCCATAGATGAAGCCTCTATTGAACGCTTAAAAGGAGTTTTTGACCAACCCGATGTTGAAGTTAAACCCAACGGTGTGCTCAACAACATTACACTGACATCGCCCAACGAAGCTGCAAGACACAAATTATTAGACGTTTTGGGAGATCTTACTTTAGCTGGAAAACCCATTAAGGGCCACATCATCGCAACCCGTCCTGGTCACTTTGCCAATACGGAAGCTGCAAAAGCAGTTCAGATGTCCATAAAAGGCAGAAGTACAGCTCCCTCTTACGACCCCAACGTCGAACCATTGATGGACGTTAACAAGGTGATGAGCATACTCCCGCACCGCCCCCCATTTCTTCTTATCGACAAGGTAATTGAAATGTCTGATACACACGTTGTGGGGTTGAAAAATGTAACCATGAACGAAACGTTCTTCAACGGACACTTTCCGGGGGCACCGGTTATGCCAGGAGTATTGCAAGTAGAAGCCATGGCACAAGTAGGTGGTATTCTCGCACTGAGTACAGTACCCGACCCTGAAAACTATCTCACATATTTTCTGCGTTTAGACAACGTGAAATTCAAGCACAAAGTTGTACCCGGAGATACACTCATATTCAACCTAAAGCTCTCCGCGCCCATTCGTAGGGGACTGGTACAGATGTCTGGCGAGGCATACGTTGGTAAGGCCCTCGTGATGCAAGCGGATATGATGGCGCAAATCAAAAAAGAGAAGTAATTCGGCAAAAAAACACAACATGAATCAACCCTTAGCATACATCCATCCTTCCGCAAAAATTGCCGATACAGTCGTCATTGAGCCATTTAGTACCATTCATAAAAACGTGGAAATAGGAGAAGGCACTTGGATTGGGTCCAATGTCACCATCATGGAGGGTGCGCGTATCGGAAAAAATTGTCGGATTTTTCCAGGAGCAGTTATTTCGGCTATTCCACAAGACCTAAAGTTTGAAGGAGAAGACAGCCTCGTCATCATCGGTGACAACACAACCATTCGCGAGTGCGCAACCATCAATCGCGGCACCAAACACAGTGGAAAAACAGTGGTGGGCAACAAGTGCCTCATTATGGCGTATGCGCACGTTGCTCACGACTGTGTGATTAAAGACCACGCCATCATTGTTAACGGCGTTGCATTAGCGGGTCACGTTGAAGTTGGCGAATATGCCATTCTCGGTGGACTATGTGCCGTACATCAGTTTATAAAAATTGGAAAGCACGCCATGATTGGAGGCGGTAGTCTCGTTCGTAAAGATGTGCCTCCTTACGTCAAGGCTGCCAAAGAACCGATTTCGTATATGGGCATCAACTCCATTGGTCTGCGACGCAGAGGGATATCAAACGAAAAAATTGTCGAGTTACAGAACATCTACCGGATTATTTTCCAGCAACACTACAACACCACCCAAGCACTCGAAATCATCGAAACGGAAATTGACCCAACTGATGAACGCGACGAGATCATTGAGTTTTTACGCTCTTCTCAACGCGGAATTATGAAAGGGTTTAGCTTGAGTAAGAATGCTAATTGAAGCAAGAGGTATAGGAAAACGTTTTCAGCGTCAGGTGGTCATTCAACCTATGGACGTCTACGTAGATGAGCCCGGAGTATACGTGGTACTCGGAAGTAATGGGTCGGGTAAATCAACCCTACTAAAAATGCTTGCCGGCATGCTTACGCCTTCCCGAGGTACATTAACCTACACAAAAAACAGTTCCATTATTCCTCCGGAATTGAGGTACAAACACCTCGCATTTGCCGGGCCGTACCTCGATATCATCGAAGAAATGACGCTGTTGGAGTTTCTTCGATTTACCGCCGTTTTTCGTCCGTTTAACGGTTCACCGGAAGATTGCCTCAAATGGATGAACCTGGAACAACATGCTGCCAAACCAATTGCTGCATTCAGTTCCGGAATGAAGCAGCGTGTAAAACTTGGACTCGCCCTTTTTAGTACCGCAGACGTATTGTTTCTCGATGAGCCGGTTTCACATCTTGACGCCAAAGCCATTTCGTGGTATCAAGATGCGCTAAACAAAGCAGCGGAAACGAAAATTGTTTTTGTTGCGTCCAACAACAACCCTCAGGAATATCCAAATGCTCGTCAGTCGATTAAGGTCGATTGATTTTCTGTTGCCGTATGCACGCTGACCGTTATTTTTGTGCAGTTACTAATTTCACATATACATCATATCCATGGCAACGACTTCTGACATCAAAAACGGCCTCTGCTTAGAGTACAACGGAGAACCCTTTCAGGTAATTGAGTTTTTACACGTAAAACCCGGAAAAGGCAATGCCTTTGTACGCACAAAATTACGCAACCTCGACACCGGACGTGTATTAGAACACACCTTTCCGGCGGGAAATAAAGTCAACACCATCAACGTAGAATACCGAAATCACCAGTTTTTATACGAAGACGCCGAAGGCTATCACTTCATGAATATGGACGATTTCAACCAAATTGTGTTGCAAAAAGACTTCATCGACGGGGTACAGTTTTTAAAGGAAGGAATGGAAGTAATCATCCTCTTTCACGCCGATGAAGAGCGACCCTTATCTTGTCAACTCCCGGGAACAGTATCGTTGGAAATCACCTATACGGAACCGGGTGTAAAGGGCAACACTGCTACAAATGCTACTAAAGAAGCCACGTTAGAAACAGGTGCCGTTGTTCGGGTTCCTCTCTTTATTGAACAAAACGAGAAAATCATCGTCGATACTGCTACCGGAGCTTACAAGGAACGCTCTAAGGAATAACACATGCAGTTTTCACGCCCTTACACCCTGCAAGAATTAGCATCTCTATTGAATTGTGACGTTGTTGGTAATGCCGATCACCGCACCACCGGATTGAACGAAATTCACCGCGTAAAGCCCGGTGATTTGGTCTTTACCGATCACCGCAAGTACTACGGAAAAGCGTTGCAGTCGGAAGCTGCAACTGTACTCATTAACACAAAGGATGTAGACGTTCCCAAAGGAAAAGCACTGCTGGTTGTTGACGAACCATTTACTGCATTCAACAAACTCATTGACTTCTTTTCTCCGTGGGAAATACCAAAAGAACAGCAAAGCAAACACGCCACAATCGGTAAAAACACCCTTGTAATGCCGGGAGCATTCATCGGTAATGATGTGGTAATTGGCGAAAACTGTCGCATTTATCCGGGTGCGGTAATTCACAGCGGCACCCGTATTGGCAATAACGTCGTCATTCAATCCAATGCGGTGATTGGTAGTTTGGGATTTTACTATAAAAAACGAACGACGAAATTTGAACGACTTCTCAGCGGTGGCGGTGTAATCATTGACGATAACGTTGAAATTGGAGCTGGCTGTACCATCGATCGCGGAGTTACGGATTTTACACACATTGGTAGCGGAACCGTTATCGATAACCAAGTGCAAATAGGGCACGATACCCACATTGGCGAGCGTTGTTTATTTGCCTCACAAGTAGGAATTGCCGGTTGTGTTAACATTGGCAACGACGTTACCTTCTGGGGACAGGTTGGTGTTACCAGTGGCGCCACCATTGGAGACAAGGCCGTTGTCTTAGCGCAATCAGGTATATCCAAAAGTTTAGAGGGTGGTAAAACGTATTTCGGATACCCGGCCGAAGAAGCCCGTAAAAAATATCGAGAAATGGCGTCGTTACGGGTTTTACCTGACGTTATTGAGCAATTGAACGGATAAGACAGCCTCGTACTGCTCGAATAATAAACACCTTTTACGATGCCGGTACGTAATCCAACGGCGCTCCTGGTCCAATGGGAAACCCAAAGAGAATCCAAATAATTAGCATAATGGCCCAGCCAATAAAGAATACCACCGAGTATGGAAGCATGGTAGACACAATGGTTCCAATACCTGCTTTGGAGTCGTAGCGTTGCATAAAGGCAACTATAAGCGCGAAATAACTCATCATTGGACTGATGATGTTGGTAATGCTATCGCCTACACGATATGCAACCTGAGTGAATTCCGGGGAAAAACCCAGCAACATAAACATCGGAATGAACACCGGAGCCATAATTGCCCACTTCGCCGAGGCGGAACCCATAACCAAATTGATCACCGCCGCTACAACTACAAAACCCAACATTAAGGGAATGCTACCCAAGTTGGCAGACTGCAATAAGTCAGCACCATTGATGGCGAATATGAGACCCAAATTGGTCCAATTGAAGTAGGCGACAAACTGAGCCGCAAAGAATACCAATACGATATAAGAGCCCAATGTCTCCATACTCTTAGCCATACCGTTCATCACGTCTTCGTCGTTTTTAAACGTTTTTGCACCTATTCCGTAAGCGATACCCGCAACTGCCGAGCCCAAGAAAATGAATGCCACAATGCCCGACATAAAAGGAGAACGGAGGATTCCCCCATCTTCCGGATGACGCAAAAACCCATCTACGGGAATAAGTCCCCACAACACCCAAGCTGAAAAGAGCAGTGAGGCAACGAGTGCGTACCACATCCCTTTTTTTTCTTGCTTGGTAAGATGGTGTATTTCCTCGGGCTTTTCATCTCCAGTGTACTCGCCCAGTCGTGGCATAACCAGTTTTTCGGTGGTCCACGTACCCAACCCGGCAATCAAAAAGGTACTTACAAACATGAAATAATAATTACACGCCGGGTTTACCGTATAGTCTGCATCAATAATCCGTGCCGCCTCTTCCGATAGTCCGGCTAATAGCGGATCGATGGTTCCCAAAAGAAGGTTGGCACTATAACCGCCCGAAACTCCTGCAAAGGCTGCTGCCAAACCACCAAATGGGTGACGACCGGCTGCGAGAAAAATAACGGCAGCCAAGGGAACCAGCAACACATAACCCACCTCACTAGCAGTGTTGGAAATGACACCGGAAAAAACAATCACGAAAGTGAGCATTTTTTTGGGTGATGAAAGAACAACCAAGCGAAGCACCGACCCAATCAACCCTGAGCCCTCGGCAATGCCAATACCGAGTAAGGCTACAAGTACTGTCCCCAATGGCGCAAACCCGGTAAAATTGGTGACCATTTCACTCAAAATCATATCGAGACCTTCTGCGGAAATGAGGTTGAACGGCACCACCGTTTCACCCGTGCCGGGATGCGTTACTTCAAGATCTGTAAGACTGGCAACCCATGAAAGAATGATTACCAATACCGCAAAACCGGCAAATAAGGTTGCGGGATGGGGAAGAAGGTTCCCTAATCGCTCCACTACATTTAAAAACTTATCGATGACGGACGGTTTTCCTTTGGCCATGTGGGTGTTATTTTTAAAACGCCAAAACTAATGTATACCGAGCGAATAGCACATGGGAAGACTTACAGGTTGCACATTGCTTTATATAAAATGCAACAATACTTAGATTGACCCACATTACTGTGCTGCATCACATTAAACTCAGTTAAAAATCTCGGTGCGCAAGTGCAAGGAAAACTGCGGTAAAAAACGCACAGGCTTATCTTCTTCATCAAATACGGTTAAGCCAAACCCGGGCATCAGCGTGGTGTTGTTTTCTTTAAAGTGTATTTTGGAATACAAACCAAGGTAGGTCGAGCCCTGTCTGTTTGCAACATCACCGCCGGCCATCACGATACCCGCACGAATCATGCGCTTTTCGTTATCAAAGATACGAAACGACATTCGAGCGGATGCCACTGAAGGCATGATGCCATTGGGCATGTAATCATCTAAATAGCCTACGTGGAGCTTAAAAAAATGATTGTCACTTCCAATCCAATACGCAAACCTTGGGAGAATGTTGAAAACACTGTTTTGTTGAAGTTCAAAAGGTCTGAGGGAAGCCGTGCTAAACATCTGACCGGTTCGGATACCCAGTGAAGCCCCTAAAATTGGACCTCGAAAAGTAACGTATGGCGAAATGTGAAGGTATTGTGGATTGTGGGACGCTTCAAAATTACTGTATCGCTCGTAAGCTAAATCCATTCCTATAGTGGCGTAACGCCCTTTTTTGTTGGGGGCAAATTCGTGCTCTATACCGAACTGTAAACTGTTGTAGTTTGGCCCGTGGGGGCGAGAAGTATCCGATAAAGCACAATTCTGTCCTATACAGCCTTGTTCAATACTCGAACAAGGATAAGTAATATTGTGTAATCGGTTTTGTGTAATGGTGCTATTAAAATAGGTTTTGCCTTTCGGTACGACCTCGTTGCTGTCTTCGGCATTTTGCGCGATGAGTACTGCGGTTGCTAAAACCAAAGTCAGCGGTACGGCCAATGGTTTAAATTGTCGTTCTTGTTCCCAAATGGTTTGGAAGTTTGCAGCGACAGCAACAAGCATTTGCGCGTATAAAACAACTTTTTCATAGTTCGTAAACCAATCTTTTAGCAGAAAGACCGCAAGCGACAGCAGTAGAAGAACAATTAGGTTTCTCCGGGGATAGACAGGAAGCGGTTTTTGATTATCTACTCTGTTATTAAACTGTATAAAAAGCACGACAAGGATGATTAAAACCAGCATCATGATCCACTGATGCGGCTTTAATCCATGTACCAAGTGTTGCTGAATGTTGTGGGCGTGTACGTCGCGGAAAAAATCAATGATAAATCTTCCAATGAGCATTGATGACACGGATGCAATCAAAAGCTGACGACCATTTTTCACTCGATTGCGTAAGAAAAATAATAGGCCAATGGTGAAGGCGGCAACGACCATATAATACAGAGGTACATTGTGAACGGCCTCGGTAGTGAATTGGTTGTATGGGATGTGCTCGTGCTTGATTTGCTGATCACGGAGCACACTGGGACCAAAGTAACGTACCCCCGTTATCGCCTCCGTTGGTTTGCCATAGCAACACCCCGCCAACATACACCCCATGCGTTGTACGAACATCATGGCGGGAGCAAAAAAGGCAAAGGCCACCCAGATGGAAGCTTTAAATCGAATGATGCACCTGATTAGATAAAGGCCCGGGAAAATAAGCAGCGCAGCACCCAACGTTGTCTTTTTACCGGTGGATTCCAAAACGCCTGTTTGAAAAAACAAACGCCAGTCGTCCAGTGAATAGGTTCCTATTTTACTTCCAAAAACAATAAAAAAAGACGCGCTTGCTGTTATTATCAGCCATGAACCTATCGGGTATTTTCGTCGAATTCCCTCGTAAATGAATATGCTCAATGCGATGAAAAAGGCCAATTGGTACATGGTGCTGTACCATGAACTGGTTTGAGCTAAATCGAGGGTTAAACGTCCTTCGTCAAACCAAACGTAAGAAACATAATGAGTCAATTTATCCATAA